>JADHSL010000134.1 GCA_016776925.1 Pirellulales bacterium
CACTCTTTGTAAGATCCATTACATTCTTGATGCCTTTCCCCACATCAATAAATCGGAGGCTGTAATACTCAAGACCTAATGCTGCCATCGCAGTAAATTGTTCTACGGCCGTCAGATCGAACGCAGACTCATCAGCGAGTGCAGAAAGAAGAACATGGCGAGATGATCGAGGCATTTCGGCAGACTATCCTAAAGGAAGATGGGTTGAAATATATGGGCTGACCGTACACGAACTCACAATGAAAGCAGCATCATTTTGCCGCCGGCAGATGGTGGCCGTCCGGCTGTGAAATGGTAATACACGACGAGATACCACCACGAGGAGTAAATTGGGCGACAAGTGTAAAGTGTTTTGGCTCAAGCACTGAAACAAGATCTTCTACGATTTGATTACTTACATTCTCGTAAAAAATTCCCGCATTCCGATACGCCTGGAGGTACAATTTCAGGCTCTTAAGTTCTACACATCGAGTGTTTGCAATGTAGCGAAACGTGAGCACACCAAAGTCAGGCTGGCCGGTTTTGGGACAGACTGACGTAAATTCTGGACAAACAATTTCAATGAGGTAGTCGCGTTTTGGAAACTGATTGTCAAAGGTCTCGAGAATATCTTGAGAGGGCTTTGGAGCAAGGTTTGCGTTGAGAGTATTCATAAAAGGAATTGTGCCATGAACAAAGCGTCTCGGAAAGGCGAGGCTATAGTTCTCCTCTCAGGTGGACTTGATTCGGCTACAGCGGCAGCGTGGGCAGTCGCAGAAGGGTACTCTGTTACGGCCATTTCATTCGATTATGGGCAGCGGCACCGAATTGAATTGCAGGCAGCTCAAGCTGTTGCAAACGCTCTCGGAATTTCTGATCACGTCAATCTAACAATAGATCTTGCTGCATTCGGTGGCAGTGCACTGGTCGATCAATCAATCGCCGTACCAAAAAACAGAAGTGACGACGTTATCAGTAATGGAATTCCTGTGACATACGTGCCAGCCCGGAACACAGTATTTCTATCACTTGCTCTCGCACTTGCAGAAACACGTAATGCTTCTTCGCTTATACTCGGTGTAAATTCTATTGATTACAGCGGGTACCCGGATTGCCGACCTGAATTCCTACATGCCTTTGAGTCTTTAGCAAACTTGGCAACCAAGTCGGGGGTCGAGGGAACACGGTTTACTATACAGGCGCCGCTTGTGTCACTTACGAAGCCTGAAATTATCCGCTTAGGTCTTTCGCTTGATGTTGATTATGGTCTGACAACAAGCTGCTATGATCCACTAGACAACGGGCGACCCTGTGGAGAATGTGACTCATGCCTTATCCGGGCAGCGGGATTCGCAGCAGTAAACATACCTGATCCGAGGGTAACCGCCTTCATGGCCCCAAAGGAAACAAACTGTGGTTCAGATTGCTGAGTTGTACTCATCGCTACAGGGTGAGGGCCGACTTGCAGGAACACCCAGTGTCTTTGTGCGAACGAGCGGGTGCAACCTACGGTGTACATGGTGCGACACCCCATTTACGTCATGGAAACCGACTGGGACGAATCGTACTGTTGGTGACCTGGTGGAAGAGATACTCAGTCACAGGCTCAAGCACGTTGTAATCACTGGCGGCGAACCACTCCTTGCTTCAGATATAAATGTTCTTTGCAACATTCTTCAGCACGAGGGCCAGCATATTACTATCGAGACTGCAGCGACAGTGATACCAGACAAAGGACTACCGACGGCGAATCTCATGTCCTTGAGTCCAAAACTACGATCCTCAACACCCAACTCAGAAACCGGCTGGGAGCAGAGGCATGAGAAACGTCGTCGTCGAGACGATATTATTCAGCTCCTTCGAGCCACACCCAACCAAATCAAATTTGTCATCGATTCGCCTTCCGATTTGGATGAAGCAGTTTCATGGCTTGCAGATCTTGATATTCAACCACAATCAAGAGAGGCTCGTCATGTCTACCTCATGCCTCAGGGAGTCACACAATCACGACTTCAAAAAGAGGCCCTCTGGCTCGATTCAGCCTGCAAAAACCTGGGTTTCCAACTCTGCCAAAGACACCATATCACATGGTTTGGCAACACCCGAGGGACGTAACCTTTTCTTCAAGCCAAAGCGCCTCAGGCAGGCTTCGGTGGAGCGTGACCACGCGGGCCAAAAGTAAGCACCGTTGCCGCTCCAACACCCACAATCAGAATGCCTGCAAGAAAGAATGGACTCAGGGCAGATGTCGGAGTGTGCGATAAACTCAGCGTGGTAAGCGTATTGATTACTGGTGCGAACCCGAACACCACAGGCATCACTGTAAATGGTTTGCCTCCACAGGCAAAAGCCAGAATTGTTCCCAGAGCCCCAATTGCTCCGAGAGAACCTGCAGCGGTGCTCCAGGCAACTCCAACAAGGCTCCAACTCCCTTTATCACCGAGTGGCTGAAGAAGCGAAAGCGGCACGAGAACCGCAATTAGGAAATAGGCTATGCCAATACAGATCAATGGCCGAAAACGACTTCCTCCCATCGCCGCCTGACCTTTATGCAGAACGGGTCCATAGACTCCCCAACTCAAAAGCGCCAAAGAGACGGCAAGGAGTATCTCTATAAACCGCTCAGTTTTCTTTTCAACACCATCAGTAGCACTACTATCGGCCTGTACTACTGCAGCCGCTTGTGGCGCATCGGGCTTGGTATGCGATTGAGGCTTGAAGACCAACACGGTAACGGCACCAGTAATCACAAGAATTAAACCAGCAAGAAAAGGTGCCTTCAACTGATCAAAGGATTTATTGAGGTACGCGCTCATAAGCGTATTCACAACGGGGGCTCCGCCGAACACAAGTGGCATCACATAAATTGGATTACCTCCCGCGGTAAGCGCAAGAATCACGCCTAATGCACCAAGGGAACCAGCCACGCCCGAGAGCATGCTCCACAGCACACCTTTCGACGTCCAGCCACCTTTTTCCCCTCCTCGCCACAACAATGCAACGGGCGCAATCACAGCAATCAGAAAGTACGCCAGCCCAACGCAGACAAATGGTCGCAATGCCGATTGCATCGCATCCCGTCCGAAATGAAGGACCGGTCCATACACGCCCCAACAGATAGCTGTCAGAGCAATAGCTGCGAGCATACCAAACACATGAGTCATTCAACGTTCTCCAAATTCGACGGAAGGGCTTCGCCCTTATGGGAAACCATAGCCATTAGTTCACCTGTTGCGCGTGCTACATCATGAACCGAAAGCCCTACCATACAGTCATGATGCTCCAGTGGACAGGTGCGCTGCCCACACGGTGAACAGGGCAGTTCTTTTCGAAGTTCTATAAGATTCTTCTGGTCTGACATTCCAAGTCGTGGGTCCATTGGGCCGTGAAGAACAACCGTCGGCGTTTGAAATGCAGCAGCAATGTGACGAGGGCCGCTATCTGTCGTGATCACAACAGACGCACGACGCAACAATGCTTTCGACAGCCCAAACGGAAGTTTATCAACATCGGCTAGGCTTCGGACTCTTGAGTCATTGAGCGCTGACTCAATGGACCGGGCATCATCACGTTCACCAGGTCCGCAATGGACAACGATCCGGCAATCAGGATACGCATGGAGTAATTGCCTCGCGAGAGAAACAAACCTTTCGCCCCCCCATGATTTAGCAGGGCCATACGCAGCGTTATCATTGAATACAAAGAGTGGACACGTTTTGTTCTGTGTCCACCCTTCAAAAAAACTGGACATCAGTGAGTCCAGAATTGCTTCGTCATCTGGCAAAGTTGCCAACTCAAGCTCCAAGGGCTGCCTAGCAACACCTATTTGCTCAGCAAGATCCATCGAGTGCTGTGCGGTTGACATGACTTCAACCTTCCAGCCACGTCGGAGAGGGGAAAGGGGGTCCGTCAGAAGGAACCTTCTACCATGCCGTGCATATCCAACACGTCTCCGACATCCACCCCACCAGGCAAGAGCCGCTGATGACAGAGAATTTGGGACAAGCAATGCGATGTCGGGGCGAGCAGAACGCAATGCTGATGCTGCCTGCCGAAATCCCAATTCCTGCTTTTTGCTATGCCGATCATAGGCTATAAATTCATCAAACCAGTGCGTCCCAGCTAGAAGTTCCTGAAACATCGGCTTCGCGACTGCGGTGAGCTTGGCGTCATTACCAACGTGCTGTCTCACCGCACGAATCATCGGTGTCGACATAACAAGGTCACCGACCCATCGCGGCAGTATTATTGCGATATGCATTGGTACTCATCGCTCCTCATGAGCCATTCCTCATGGCGTTTTCCATCGCATCAGGAATGCCACCCTAACGCTTAGCACGCTCATAGTGCAAACGGTATTGAGAAACCTGTCATTCACCCAATGGTCGATTCGCGACAGGCACCCACAGGACTGCACACAGGCTTGCAATTGTTGCTGCAATAACTGTGCCTCCTACTGAAAAAAGGAGCCATCCCCATGGAAGAGACTGCTCCGCGCCACGCGTGAATGGAAGCGCAGCCAGAAAACCACTCATGCCACCCAGGAGAATACCAAGAGCGACGAGAATCATTGATTCAATCCAAAGTACCGTTCCGAGTCGTCTTCGCCTGAACCCTATCGCAAGAAGAATAGCAAGCGTATTTCGTCGGTCGATTACTCCTTGAATACCAACTGCAGCGACTCCTACGGTACCAAGAAAAAGACCGATGGTTCCAAGACTTTGAAAGCCTGCAAGAAATGTATTCTGTACGGCGAAAAGACGGCTCAGCCGATCTTGAGTCGCCTCCAAGCGTACCCCGAAATCTGCCCAAGCAGCAGTAAGTGCCTGTTCGGTTTGGTCTCGAACTGCAGGCTCACGAACACCAGCAGAAGAGCTGCTTGGCATATCAATTAACGCCATGGTATATCCACTCTGCAACGGAAACAGACGTGTGAAGTCATCCTCTGCAATGAGAATCAGTCCCTGCAAAACACTCGGTTCAAGTAATCCAACTATGCGACATCGAACACCATTTTGCTTCGAACCAGAAGACGCTTCCTTTGAGATGGTGCCGCTGGCAGGGTCCAGTCTCACAATTGTTCCAAGCCCTCCCAGTTTCAAAGCCCACTGAGAGGTGGCCGCGTCAATAATAATAGGTATTTCATCTTCTTTCCTTTCGGACACCTGCAGCAGGTGCCAGGGATTCTCTTGCTCATTCGACAATCCAAGGTGATCCACGAATCGAAAGCCACCTCGGTCAAGAAACGAATCTGGCAGCCCGACAACACGTGGATTACTGGTTGCAAAAAGGTTTGCACAGTTTGCATCATCACCTTGATTGGAGCGAAGAAGCGCGATAGTCGATTGTTCAAGAAGATTACATTGATTTTCATTGAGACTGAGGAGATGACTTACTGAGGGAACACTTGGATTGAGACTGGTAGGATTTGCAAATTTTGCAACATACGTCCACCCACCTGTTGGAGAGTCCCATTTCTGCCAGTTCCCTGAATCCACCAACTCAAAACCCGATACAAATACAATGAGAAATTCGGCCAGACATACCATGAGAATAACGGCCAGACTTCGAACTGGACGTCGCAGAACATTCCGTCCAGCAAGCCCAACAAGCGAGCTCACTGGCCACCGTGGACGAAGCCAAAATGGTACGCACGAAAGACTCATGCCAGAGCCATGAAAAAGCTGGAGAGGAGGCTGGGCACCTGTTCTTAAAGCCGCTATAAAAACTGCGGCCATGGCTATACAACCCGTAATCATCGCTCCAAGAAAAAGGTTCGTCACATCTGGGGTCGCGACAGTGAAGACATTAGCTGTCTCAGCTCCAATCCCCTTCGTCCATGCTCCTCCCAGCTGCGTTAAGAGCACGTGCGACCACAATGGACTCAGAATCGTACCGACGAGAACTCCAAGACTAATTGGTACTCCTGCTACAACAGTGAGCACCTTGGCAATCTGTCTCGGCTGCCACCCTAGTGCCGCAAGTGCACCGAGAGTCCGATGCTGTGAGGAAACGAGTAAACCAAAACATATCCACAACAAAATAATCGCAGCCACAACAAGAAAACTTGAAAGTGTCAAAAAGAGAATGCCAAAGGGTGTCGACCCTTTGGCAGCCACATTCGCACGGGATGCCAATGGGCGAACTCCCAAACCCACCGATTGTAACGGGACGGCAGCAGCAAGACTGGAGGCAAGCTTATCCATTTTTCCCTGCGAGAGAGATGGAAGATGCCACGCTGTAGTTTCACCAA
>JADHSL010000135.1 GCA_016776925.1 Pirellulales bacterium
TCGTGGCTTCTCTGCAGTAGTAATCCGCCAGTTCAACTGCATTTGCTGCGTTCGTCCCGTCTGCTTTCAAACTGTCTGCATACGAACATGCCGCTGACATGATGAACAGTTCCGTTCCAATCTCCACGAAACGGTTTATCAGCAATTGCTTCTCCGCCATTTTTTTCTGATGGATCGCCATCTTGTGGAACAGTGTGCGGGACATTTTCTTGCTTATCCGCGCAACTGTTCTCATGTGACGATTCAGTCGATTGTCCATGCCGAATTGACTGGCGGACAGCACAGGTATCCAAAGCGTTGGATACCACAAGGCATAGACCTTCATCATCTTGAGGAATGCCACGATCTTGCCACCGAGTGACACACCGGGTTTGAAGAGTGCACCAATATGCTGCAGATGGAAATCGAGTGCTTCGCGCGCGATGAACAGATGCATGATCTCTGATGAACCCTCGAAAATAAGATTCACGCGAGAATCTCTCAGCAATCGTTCAATCGCTATTCCTTCCTCGCCTCGTGCTCGCAGCGAATCCGCGGTTTCAAATCCACGGCCACCTCGGATTTGAAGCGTCTGTTGCAGGAGTTCATAGTGGGCTACGGTGTTGAATAGTTTGGCTATGGCCGCTTCCAGTCGAATGTCAAAGTGTTTGTTATCCGCCATCGTGGATGCCACCTTCCAAACGGCGTCCATCGCGAATGTGTCTGATGCAATCTTCGCCTGCTTGCCGGCAATCGTTTCATGTTCTCCAATCGGATGTCCCCACTGGACGCGTTTGTTCGTCCATTTTCGATTAATCTTCATGCACCATTTGCTGCTGCCAGTCACGCCAGCGGGTATCGAAAGTCGTCCGGTGTTGAGTGTCTTGAGCGCCAGACGCAGTCCGTCGCCCTCTTCCAGAATCATGTTTTCCTTTGGGATTTTGACGTCCGTAAATCGGATCACACCGTTGTAGAGCGCCTTGAGTCCCATGAATCGACAGCGGTGCAAAACTTCAACACCTGGTGTGTCCATTTCGACAAGGAACGCGGTAATCTGCTTACGTTCTTTGCCCCGCACAATCTTTGGCGGTGTGACGGCCATGACGACGATAACATTGGCCTTTGTGCCGTTGGTGCACCAGAGTTTCTCACCGTTGATGACGTAATGTGAACCATCTTCTGTCGGTATCGCCGCAGTTGTCATCGCTCGCGGATCGGAGCCGGCATTCGCTTCTGTCAGCGCGAATGCAGAAATTGCACCGTCACGAAAACGCGGGAGAAATTTTTCCTTCTGCTCGTCTGTTCCGAACATCAGTAGTGGCTGCGGAACACCAATGCTTTGATGCGCAGATAGCAGAGCGGTCAGGTTGCCACAGTAACTTCCCGTTAGGTGCAGCGCCCGATTGTAGTTGACCTGGCTTAAGCCGAGTCCGTTGTATTGGGTGGGGATCTTCATTGCAAAACATCCCAGTTCTGCAAGTCCCTTTAACACGCTATCAGGAATCTCACCCGTTCTGTCGACTTCATCTGCATCGTAGTTCGCTTCCAGGTATGCTTGAAGCTTTTCAATAAATTCGTCACCAATCCTTTTGTCTTCGTCAGTCTGACGAGGAAACGGGTGCATCAGGTCCCACTTGACCTGTCCCTGATACAACATCGCAGCAAAACTTGGGTGAACCCATTCGGTCTCTCGCGAATCCTCAGCGAATTCCAGCGATGCCCGTGCTTCTTTGCCAATATTCTTATCGAACATACTCATAATGCACCTGCTTCTTTCCGTTGTATTGCACCTGTTTCCTGCGTGGTCTGCATAGATTCACGACGGGTAAAACGTGCCGTTCGTATTTGCCATACTCAGCAGCAGTTGGCTTGGTTCGAATCGATGCTGATCGAATCTGGCCTGGAATTCTTTGAGGTTCGCAACAATATGTTTGGCACCCACTGAATCCGCGTAGCGCAACAGCCCGCCTCGAAACGGTGGGAACCCAGTGCCATAAATCATGCCTACGTCAATCGTGCTGGCAGAATCAACAACGCCTTCTTCGAGACAGCGGGAGGCTTCGTTAATCATGACGTAGATCAGACGTTTGAGAGTGATGTCGTCGTTGAGCGTGAACGCGGTTTTTTTACACATCTTTCGCACGTTGTTGCTGACCTTCTTTTGCCTGCCTGTATAGATATAGAAGCCCTCTCCAGACTTCTTGCCTAGCGTGCCCGCCTCGTACACCGCTTTCAGGATCTCTGCAACATGCATGCGTTCGCCATATGCGCACTCCAGGATTTGGGCAACGTGATATCCGACGTCGATCCCCACTTCATCGGCAAGTTCCATCGGGCCCATCGGTATGCCGAATTGCCTGACAACATCGTCTAGTCGCTTCGTGTCAATTCCCTCCTGAAAAAGGTACGCCGCTTCGTTCAGGTACGGCAACAGAATACGGTTCACGATGAAGCCCTCTTTGTCTTTGACAACAATGACCACCTTGCCAAGTTGTCTTGCAAAGGCGACCGCAGTAGCGAGTGTGTCTTCGCTGGTCTTTTCTGTGGTAATGATCTCCAGCAGTGGCATGCGATGGACCGGATTAAAAAAATGAAATCCACAAACTCTATCCGGACGGTTTGTGCATTGGGCCATTTCGGTCACAGACAGCGACGACGTATTGGTGAATAAACAGGCACTTGGCTGTACAACTTCATCCAGTTCTTTGAAGACCTGTTTCTTGATACCCATGCGCTCCACGACGGCTTCAATGACGACATCAGCATTCTGAAATCCGTCATATGTCGTTGTTGGTGATATCAGACTCATCTGCGCATCGACCTGCCCCTTTTTCATGCGACGTGTCTTCAACAGATACGTGTAGACATCGCGGGCGGTTTTCATCGCAAGGGCAAGTGCCTGATTGTTGAGGTCTTTGATCCGGCAGACAATGTTGTTTTTGGCCAGCAACTGTGCAATGCCACCACCCATCACACCAGCGCCAACGACACCCGCTTTTTTGACGTGCGTTAGAGTCGGTGTCGCATCGGTCCATTTTTTCTTTTTGTAGCGTTCATTAAGGTAGAACACGTGAATGAGGTTCTTGGAGATTTCTGACGCACCGAGTTTGCCAAACCCCTCGCTTTCAAGTCGAAAAGCTTCCTCTCGAGATGTACCAACGATACTCTCGATGGTTTCCAGCGCAACCAATGGGGCAGGGTAATGACCAGCCGTTGATTTCAGAACATTCTTGCGAGCCTGACTGAACAGAATGCTACGACCGACCGGGTTCCCCTCCAACAGTCTGGCGATGAAGGGTTTCCGTCGCCGGTGAACAGTTTCCTTTTTCGACAGAATAGCTCGTGCGAATGTTTTTGCCTGGTCAACAAGGATCGGATCGTAGAACAGTCGATCGACCATTCCTAATTTGAGTGCACGATTCGCATCGAGGACTTTCCCGGGCAGAATCACTGACAGAGCATTGCCAATACCAATGAGTTCCGGAAGGCGGACGCAGCCGCCAAAGCCAGGAAGAATGCCAAGTCTGATTTCGGGCAGACCAATTTTGACGCACCCGGCGAAACCGGCGACGCGATAATCGCAGGCGAGCGAGAGTTCGTAACCGCCGCCCAGACACGCACCGTTGATTACAGCCACGGTTGTCTGCGGAAGTTTCTCAAGCTTGTCAAACACCTGTTTGCCACGGTCGCATTTTTCGCTGGCTTCCTGTGGTTCAGTGATCGAATCAATCTCTTTGATGTCGGCCCCGGCGATGAAAATCGATTTCTTGCCGCTCGTAATCAGCAGCACTTTGATGTCGGAACGTGCGGCAAACTCGTCGAGTTGCTGCTCCAGTTCCGTCAAAGCGGCACCGCTAAGAATGTTCACGCTGGAATCTGGAGTATCAAACTCAAGAGTTCCAACTTCGCCATCGATGGTTTGTTTGAAATAGCTCATAGCAGTGCTGACTTGTGAGTTGTGATAATTTCTACGTAGGTGGCAGTACTTTTGGTCGTAGCTGATAGTAGATGCCAAGCGATTTGCCTTGATCTTTCGTATTAGTTTTTCTGTCTGTGCGCTACTTGGTGCCCCTGTGTGGTCATGATGCTCGTTCGAGAATAATCGCTCCGCCCTGTCCTCCGCCGATACACAGCGATACAAGTGCATGTTGTTCACGTCGACGATGAAGCTCTTTCAGAGCCGTCAGGATAAGACGGTTGCCAGTGACACCGACCGGGTGGCCAAGTGCAATGGCTCCACCGTTGACGTTAAGCCGTTCGTGTTCCAGTTTGCCGATGGCTTGAGTCCGGCCGAGTTCCTTTTTTGCGAATTGATCGGACTCGATCAGCTGCACACATCCCAGAACCTGAGCTGCAAATGCTTCGTTGATCTCAACAAATGACATTTGATCCAGTTCCATGCCGGATTTTTGGAGAACCGTTGAAATGGCATAGACCGGACCAAGACCCATCACAGTGGGACTAAGTCCTTCGTACGAATACGATTTGACGTAGCCCAGTGGGGGCAGCCCTAGTTCGTCAGCTTTCGATTCCTTCATCATCAAAACCGCACTGGCTCCGTCAGTGATTGGGCAGGCATTGCCGACCGTCACGGTGCCGGAGTTTCGATCGAAATACGGTTTGAGTTTCGCTAATGCTTCGAGTGACTGCCCCTCGCGCGGACCGTTATCAGTTTCACAAACCGTTTCATACTTCGGTTGCACCGGTACAGCCATGATCTCTTCGGCAAGTTTGGAACGACTTGCCACAGCCTTGTTATGACTGGCAAGAGCAAATTCGTCCTGTCGCTCCCGTGTAATCCCGCACTGCTTCGCGATGTTCTCTGCAGTCTGGCCCATATTCAGACCGCATACGGGATCAGACAATCCACAGACTACGCCAACAATCGGCTTCAGGAAATGCGGACGGAAGGATAGTATTGTTTGTAGTTTTTGAAATGCCGTTTTTGACCTCATCAGCCCGGCAAACAATGCCGTCATGTGCTCGTTATAGATGAGCGGAATGTTCGTCATCGACTCTGTTCCACCGGCAATCACAATATCATCGAATCCACTGGTTATCTTTTCGTACGCACTGGTCACCGACTCAAATCCAGAAGCGCAGTTGCGTGAGACCGTATAGGCGCGAGAGCGTTCGGGCAGTCCGGCCATCAAAGCTGCTACACGCGCTACGTTGGCTGCATCAACCGGGTTTGCAACGCAGCCCATCACAACTTCGTCGACAGCGTTCCCATCAATTGACGAACGGTCGAGCAACTCTCGAATAACGAGCGATCCCAGTTTCTGCGCGGAGAAGCCCTTGAGATCCGTACCGGCCTTGCAGAACGGTGTTCGTATGCCGTCGACGATTGCAATTCGATCACTCATGGTTCGGCCTTCTTTGGGGAATGACTTGATCTGCCCCGAATGCTGGACATTGAAAATGACGGTAGAGTTTTGACATCATTCCATTCATGGGTTTGATGTATTGTGCTCCCCCTACAACGGCATCCTGTGCCCGAAGTTATACTGTTTCAGGTCGGTTCGAATTATTTCCTTCTCGCAGCGGAAATCAAATTTGAAACCCGGGTAATGTCCTTTGGAAGGCATAATTGTGGGCTTTGGGAATGCACTCGTTGTGAGTCAAATCGAGACTGCTTTCAAATTTAAAAAAACATTGACAAGTTAGGTTTTGAGAATACATCCTCGAGCGAGCACTGGTAGGGAAACGCCTCTAATAAACATGATCAGCAACCTAGAAGAGCAAAGGCATTTGCAGTGATCAACAATACGAACTACTCGCACAGAGCGGTCCAAAGTATTGCCCGAAACGCGATATGGTTTCTGTGGCTGGCACCCGTAAGTGCTCTAGCGTGTGAGGAACTTATTGGAGACTGGTCGCTCCAGATGGATTCAGGGATACCGGCTTGGATGAGCATCAATCAAACCGAGGGGAACTGGGATGTTAAAATGCGTCTCTACGTTGGTTCCGAAGGTCCTCATGTCAACGTCACATGTGCCAACGAACAGCTCCGCTTTACGCTCCGTCAAAATAAAAAAGCTACTGATGCCAAGACGGTCAATGTCGGCATGAAGAATGGAGAGCTCGAGGGAGTGGTCTGCACGACATCAC
>JADHSL010000033.1 GCA_016776925.1 Pirellulales bacterium
TTCTTACTCTCGCCAGACGCTATTCCTTTCAGACGTGGCACGGAGATATTTTCTCAGCGGAAGAAAGGTCCTATGCGAACAATTGCTCATAGACACTGGTATCACGCCCGAGTCGGTTTCACACTCATTGAGCTCCTTGTTGTGATTGCGATTATTGGTGTTCTTGTTGGATTGCTCTTGCCAGCAGTCCAGCAGGCTCGCGAGGCAGCACGACGTTTAGCCTGCAGCAACAACATGAAACAGTTAGTGTTGGCCGTTCATAATTATGCGTCAAACAAGGGCGGGTTTCCGCCGAGCATGGTGCATACACCAGGTACTGCATTTCTTAGTAACAATGAGTCTTGGGGCATTCATGGCCGACTCTTACCCTATATAGAACAGGGTGTCGTAGCAGAGAGAATCAACCTTGAACAACCATGGGATGATGGATATCCAGGGGGTGCAGAGGGAACGAATTGGGCAACAGTACGATCAACGAGGATTGAAGCATTTGTTTGCCCAAGCGAAGTGCATAACTTTTTTCGGACAAAAGATGGTGCTGACTATGTCTATCCCACGAACTATGGGTTCAATTATGGAACCTGGTTTATTTACGATCCTGCAACGGGGGAGGGTGGTAATGGGGCATTCCATCCAAACTCACATTACAAAGCCAAAGAATTCAGAGATGGATTATCAAAAACCTTAATGGTCAGTGAAGTGAAGGCCTTTACGCCTTATGTTCGAAATACATCCGATCCGGGAAGTACCTATCCGGCTCATTCTCCACCCACTGATGATGCTCAACTAGCATCTCTCGCCAGTGGCGGTGAGAACAAATTGGGGTCTGCCACAAACAAGAACACTGGTCATACGGAATGGCCGGATGGGCGAGTTCATCATAATGGCTTTACAGCTACATTTACTCCCAACGCAGTTGTCGAATTTGCTGTTGGTGGAGTCTCGTATGACATCGACTACAACTCACAGCAGGAAGGCAAGAGTGCGACACAAAAAACATTTGCCGCAATTACATCTCGTAGCTACCACAACGGAGTTGTGAATACTGGGATGGTCGATGGTTCAATCCGAAAAATCACTGATGACATCTCGCTTCGTATTTGGCGAGGACTCGCAACACGTGATGGTGGTGAAGTTGCAAATCCACCGTGAATGTAAGGCATTGGGCTGCACGCTACCCCAAATATATGGGGTGGGCGCATCTGTTCAATTCCTTTGGTACGATGGAATGTTCAGGAATTATTGTGATAAAGGTGCTCATCACCTTGAACAAACTCCATCATGAGTGGTGTCAATGTTTCAGACAAGCCGCCAAGCAGTGAAGATAGTGCGTTCATTGCACACAATTTGTCTCATACTACTCTCACCTTCTCTGGCCTACACAATGGATGTGGCAGGGGATGCGGCAGGCATCGGAAAACATGCCGTGCGATTGTATCGTGAGGATCCTCGTCCATCGAGTGATCTCCCTGCAGGCGTTAGCCCCGAATCAAGTTCTCTCTCGACACAAAATCCACGACGCCGAGTTTCCAGGCGTGCCCAACGCCGAATGAACCGTCGTGGCACATGGACAGTTGTTCCAGAGGATATACCACCACACAGTGGATTACTCATTGAGCATCGAAACCTTTCGTATGGTTCCGGAGAGCAATATCAACAGTTTGATCTGTATCTTCCCGGTGGGTGCCGGGTTGGAAGACTTCCTCTTGTGATCTGGTTACCAGGTGACGACTGGTCCAGCAGCCCTCGCATCGACTGTCCTCTTACATGGCTCACGCAGCATGGATTTGCTGTCGCAAGTATCAGCTATAGGCCAAGCCAAACTCATATTTTTCCTGCTCAACGAGACGACTGTTTAGCAGCAATCAATCGTCTCTCTGAAGATGCCGCAATTTGGAGTATCGACCCAACACGGATATGTCTTGTAGGGCAGGCTGCAGGTGCACACCTTTCGATGTTGATTGGCCTAGATCCTGATCAGACACATAATGATTCCCTCGAGGAGCATGAGTTTCCTGTGCATAGGATTGCTGCACTCTGTGGTATTTCAACGATTGCGCACCTGCCCACACTTGGAACTGATTCTGACCGTGCCTCCTCTGCCGCGAGTCGGCTCATTGGTGGACCACTGCCTGAGCTTCGCGAAGCAGCTTTGCGAGCCAGTCCGATCAGTTACGCCTCACGGAATGACCCGCCCACATTACTTATTCATCGCAAAAGCGATGCAACCGTCCCTGTAAGTCAGAGTGAACGACTACATGCTGCACTGCTATCTGTAGATGTCGACAGCACACTTATCCTTCGTGAGGGTCAGCAAGAATCTCTGGCAGCGGACGGAACTGTTGGCCAGATTCTGCTCAATTTTTTGATCAGAACACTTGATACCGACATCGATTCGGTCATTGTGCCTGAAAAAACTACCGGAATCGCTCAGGAAAATAAGCCAAATCAGTCTTGAGAGTTTTCTCAGAAACCACGACGCTCTTTTTTTTCCACAGCGGAGTGTTTGAGTATGGCGATACCCCGTCTTCAATTGAGTCGTCGACAATGGATCCAGGCGGCTACAGCTACTACGTGTGGTGTTGCCGGTGGACTCTTGGCAGAATCTTTTGTGGTCGCACCACAATCACTTTCTCAGACACATCTCCACATTGGAACATCCTCATTATCGGATGAGCGATCGCTGCGGATTGTTCAACTCAGTGATCTGCATCTCCGTGATATTGGTCAGCTGGAGATACAACTTCTTGCGGCAGTCACCGCTGCCCAGCCTGATGTGATTCTGCTCACAGGCGATACGATAAGTCATAAAAATGGCATGCAGCCACTATCTGAATTTTTAGAGAAGCTCCCACCAGCATCCCACCGACTTGCGATCATGGGGAACTGGGAATACAACGCCGGGTTGACTCCATCATCATTCAGGAAATTCCTGAGTCCTTTCGGATTTCAAGTCTTAATGAATGAGTCCTACCGTTTCGAATACGATGCCAGCGTGTTACAGATTACTGGGTTTGATGATCTCCTTGCAGGTCAACCAAAGCCTCTTCGTGCAGAAAAGAATGACGATGCGGATCAGCACCTTGTACTGGCACATTGTCCAGGGACTCGTGATATTTTTCAGAAACTTCTTACGGATCCTCCGAGTCTCATTCTCAGTGGCCATACGCATGGGGGTCAGATTGCTCCATGTGGCTTCCCTCTCATTACGCCTCAAGGGAGTGGGAGCTATGTCTCTGGATGGTACTGCGACAATGGACCGCCAATGTACGTTTCACGAGGCATCGGCACCTCGCTTCTTCCTCTTCGACTCGGTTCACCACCTGAGCTTGTTGTTCTTGACTGGCAACTCAGACAACTCGATTCATAAGTGAGTCTTCAAACGGTCTTCTTCTTGGTGGGCCGTGCAGTCGATACAGTCAGCACAGGGAGCCTCTTTTTCCCTCTTTGTGTAGTCGTCCTTGCTGAACAGTCGATAGTTTTTTCTGCGGGTGACGCTTCCTGTTCACGTTCCCCTGCGTTTATGTCCTGTGCCTGTCAGGAGATGCGATGGAATGGCTCCACCATGTCGTGTCACTCCGGGTACGGCACGCGTGTCTAGACAATCCTTCTATCGTACTCACAACCTAATCATCGTTTATCAGCAAAGAGACCAAGTAAAAACCTATGGAAACTTATCTACGCGACATCAATGAAACTGCTCTCCTCACTGCAGACCAAGAAAAACAACTGGCTGTTCGAGTTCAAAAAGGTGATCCTGCTGCACGCGACCATATGGTCAGGGCGAATCTCCGCCTTGTTGTCAATATTGCTCGTGGCTATTCAAACCGTGGGCTCCAGCTTTGTGATCTCATCGAAGAGGGAAATCTTGGTCTCATGCGAGCCGTCGAAGGATTTGATCCGACTGTTGGAACGCGGTTTAGTACATACGCCAGTTACTGGATCAAACAATCAATCAAGCGATCACTCATTAATAATGGGAAGACCATCCGAATTCCTGCGTATATGGTTGAGATCCTGTCAAAATGGCGGCGAGCATCCATTCGTCTCCTCGATTCACTTGGTCGAACACCCACACCTGAAGAAGTAGCTCGAATGCTCGGCTTGGCTCGCAAAAAGCTACCGATCATCAAAAAGGCAATGCAGGTTCATCAGGCTGCTCCGCAGACGGATCAGACAGAAGGTGGGTGGTCACTTGGAGATATTATTCAAGATCAAAACGCACGATGTCCAGCCGACGTGATGCTTGATGAAGACACGCTCCAACATGTACTGAAACGGATCGATGAGCTTGAGGACCGAGCCGCATCTATTGTCCGAATGCGGTTTGGCCTTGAGGGTGGTGAGCCAATGACATTGAAGGAGATCGGCAGCATTCTGGGACTTACTCGAGAGCGGGTTCGACAGATAGAGTCTGAGACCTTGGCGTCACTCGCTGCTGAAATTGAGGGTGTTCCACGAGCGACTATTTCCATCCGTCCTACGAGACAGTTGCGGCGAGGCGCATAAACCAGATACCCTCTGTCTATGAACTTAAAACAACATATCCGCGATGTACCCGATTTTCCAAAGCCGGGCATACTCTTTCGCGACATTACGCCGCTGCTTGCAAGCCATGAAGCATTTGCTGAGTCGATACACAAGTTAGCCGAACCGTGGCAGAATTCGGCCATTGATGCCGTTGCTGCTGTTGAAGCCAGAGGATTTCTCTTTGCCGGACCTCTTGCTCTCAAACTTGGTGTTGGTTTGATTCCCGTTCGCAAACCAGGAAAACTGCCGGCTGATACGATCAGTTACCAGTATGAATTGGAGTACGGTACAGATACGCTCGAAATGCACAGTGGAATTCTGACGCCACAGTCACGTGTGCTGATTATCGACGATGTATTGGCTACGGGTGGTACGGCTGAAGCCTGTGTCAAGCTGATAGAATCTGTGCATGCAACGGTGGTAGGATGCTCGTTCCTCGTTGAACTTGAGGGTTTAAGAGGACGTGAACGATTGGGTGACCACCGAATCGAAACTGTTCTAAAATACTAAATCCTTTCGGTACATTCAGAGCTATTGGAAGAACTATTCCGGACTCTTTGCCAGACTGATTTTCATGTCCCGCATCGTCATTGCCATGTCGGGAGGCGTCGACTCAAGTGTCACTGCCTCATTACTCGTTGAAGCTGGACACGATTGTATTGGTGTCTTTATGCGGCATGGCCAACCGGCTTTGCCACCACCATCAGATGGACTTTCTATCGTTGAAGCACCTGGTCCGAAGCCCGGACACCAAGGCTGCTGCTCTGTGACAGATGCGCTCGATGCCCGTCGTGTTGCGGAACATCTTGGCATTCCACTGTATCCACTCGACCTCACAGATGATTTTGAAAAAATAATAGATACATTTGTTACCGAATATGGTGCCGGCAGGACACCAAATCCGTGTGTACGTTGTAATCAATGGATTAAATTCGGTCGTCTCTTTGACTATGCCGATGCAGTTGGTGCAACACATGTTGCAACAGGGCACTATGCACGAATCGTTCACAACCAGACTTCCGGCACGCACCCACCCATTCCGGAAATCCACCGAGGCCATGATGTCTCACGTGATCAGTCATATGTCTTATTCGGAATCACTCCAGACCGTTTAGCACGAATGTTGCTGCCAATTGGTGAACTAACAAAATCTGAAGTTCGATCACGTGCTGATCAATTAGGTTTGGTAACGGCAACGAAGCCTGATAGTCAGGAAATATGCTTTGTCCCGCCGGGCGAGCATCCACGTTTAGTGGCCCATAGACTTGGTGGTTCCCGGGCAGGAGATATCGTTGACACGAGTGGAAGCGTCCTTGGACAGCATCCCGGAATCGAGCATTTTACAGTCGGTCAACGACAAGGTCTTGGCATTGCAATTGGTTCCCCGCTGTATGTCATTCGAATTGAACCAGAAACTTTGAGAGTTGTTGTAGGACCAAAATCTGATTTGCCTCTTCAAGGTCTGATTGCTGATGAAGTGAGCTGGGTTGCTGATGTACCAACAACTCCTTTTGAATGCCTTGTTCAGTGCCGAGCCCAACGGCCACCAGCAAAAGCCATCGTTACAAGGAAAGGTGATCAAGAATTTGAAGCACGATTTCTTGAGCCAACCGTCAATGCTCCTGGTCCGATTACCCCTGGCCAGCCAGCGGTCTGCTATGACAACACGCATCTTCTCGGTGGAGGCTGGATTGTAAAGCATGAAACGACCTGACGACGTTTCCGACAACACCCTCTACTTCAGTAAGAAAAGGCTTCAGCAGCCGATGTGCATACGGTTTTTGCATTCCTGAATTTTCCAAGTACTATCGAAGGGGTCGTGTGATCCACTCTTTGCACTTTGAATAGGAGAATAGCTTTGCCCCCCGCCGCATTTGCAGTCTTTGGCGTTATGCTCGGAATCATTGCATTCGCAATGTTGATTCTGTTATTTAACTACGGCCAAATTTGGTTTCAGGCGTACTGGTCGAAATCAGCTGTTACATTTCTCGAACTTTTTGGAATGAGTTTGCGGAAAGTCAATGCTCGTACAATCGTTCAAGCTCGAATCATGGCAACGCAGGCTGGTCTTGGAAAGCAGCTTTCTCCTCGTGTGCTCGAGGCTCACTATCTCGCTGGTGGTGATGTTCCTCGTGTCATCCGTGCTCTGATTGCCGCACATAGAGCTGGCATTGATCTTGATTACGATAAAGCATGCGGCATAGATCTCGCTGGTAGAGATGTGCTCGATGCAGTCCAAACAAGCGTGAACCCCAAGGTAATTGACTGCCCGGATGTTGCGAGTGGAAAGTCAACTCTTTCAGCTGTTGCACGAAATGGTGTCGAATTAAGAATTCGGGCTCGGGTCACGGTCAGAACAAATCTTCATCAACTCATTGGTGGAGCAACCGAAGAAACAATAATTGCCCGAGTTGGTGAAGGAATTATTACATCAATTGGATCGGCTGCTACACACTTCGAAGTCATGGAGCACCCAGATACAATTTCAAAAGCTGTACTTGAAAGAGGACTCGACGCACAAACAGCTTTTCAAATTGTCTCTATCGATATCGCTGATATTGAGGTTGGTGAAAATATTGGAGCCCGTCTTCAGGCTGATCAGGCAGAGGCCGACACACGTGTGGCACGTGCCAAAGCCGAGGAACGACGGGCGGTAGCCATCGCTCATGAACAGGAAATGAAAGCGGCAACTGCCGAAAACCGTGCCGGTGTCCTCAAAGCTGAGGCCCTCGTCCCTAAAAGTATCGGCGAGGCACTGCGAGCAGGTCGTATGCAGAGTCAATCAGGAAACGGCCGGGTTTAGCCAAAGCCCCCAAAAACTTGAGTTTTCGGGTATCTGCAACAAAAATCGGAATAAATGGAGAATTCGGTCAAACTTTGTGGCCTCCATGTGCCGATAGTGGATTCTTAGGCAGGATTCATGTCGACCATGATCTGCTGGCCGCACGATGCTGCTAGCAATAAACCTGTCTGACAGGCAACGGTCCAACGGCTTTCCGAAGGACTACACGGCAAAAGGGAGTCTGCCATGGGTCTGCGAAAACTACGTGTGTATAACGGTCCAGAAAATGATGCTGCTGGCGTTTCGTTGCTTGAACAGCAACTCGATCCACATAGTGTCAAAGTACCACTCGGTGAAATCCTACCGATCTTAGCTGATGCTGTCTCAAGTGACAGAACCTGGCTTAGTGATTTTGCTGAAGATGAAGTCACGATTTCTTCTGATCTTCACGATGTCCTCCAAGCCTATCGTCACTTCCGTCGTCCGGGTGCTTGAGTATCCCGACGAAGAGCACGGGCAGTCGTGACGGCAATCGTACAGAAACAACGCCTCAGAGAAAACAATCTTCTTGTTCTCTCTGAGGCGTTGTCTTTAAAATCTGTTGGTCACTTCAACAGACGTTGCCAGAATTCAAGATCGAGCCATTTCTTGAATTTATAGCCAGCTTCTCGAATCGTTCCGGCGTGAGAGAATCCGACATGACGATGCAGTGCGATGCTTGCTTCATTGGCTGAGTCAATGCCGGCGACAAGAAGATGAAGTTCGTGTGTTGTTGCTTCACGAATAATAGTATCAAGTAAAATTCGACCAAGTCCTCGGCGTTGGTACTCCGTTGCAATGTAAACGGAGTGCTCGGCTGTCTTGGAGTATGCTGGATATGGCCGAAAGGGACCCCAGGTCGCAAAACCGACCACTGTCCCCTGCTGCTCGACTCCAAAAACGGGAATACCAGCCTGTTTCTTTTCTTCGAACCATGCAGCAATTGTTGCCTCAGACCGGGGTGACTCTTCATAGAGTGCTGTTGTATGAAGAATTGCCTCGTTAAAAATATCTCGAATGTCCTTCAGATGCTTTTCATCACAACGCAGCACATGAGTACCCGTTGGCCTACTGGTCATGCATCCACCACCTGCCGCGGCTCCTGTCTCGGTGTGACTAATGAAACAAGGATAAGAACGAGAAATCCTAGTGGAATTGTCACCAGACCTGGCTGACTAAATGGAATCGGTGAGTCGCCCCGTGGAAGTCCGTAGACTTTTTCAAACGTATCTGCCGAGAGGAGAATCCAGCCCAGCGAAGAAACCATTCCTACAGTAACAGCTGCTGTTATTCCCTGTTTTGTGGTGCGCGGCCAAAAGAGCAACATAACGAGTGCTGGAAGATTTGCTGATGCAGCTATATGAAACGCCCATCCAACAAGGAAGCTCACATTGAAATTTTTAAAAAGAATTCCAAGTGCCATCGCAACGACGCCAAGAAAAACGGCAGAGATTTTTCCCGCTCGAACTTTTTCATGATCATTCATCGTGACACCAAAACAATTTTCAATCAGATCATGTGCCACTGCCCCACTTCCGGCCATGATGAGACCGCTTACCGTGCCAAGAACCGTGGTAAATGCAATTGCTGATATCACCGCAAATAAGGTTTCACTAAATGACTTCGCAAGAAGTGGAGCTGCCATATTGGAACTTGTCGGATCAAGATATCCGCTCGTCATGGCACCAAGACCGAGATACAGCGTTAAGACATAAAAACCACCAATCGCTGCAATCCCGACTACGGTACTTTTGCGAGCTGCTGCAGCATCCTTGACTGTGTAATACCGGATCAGAATATGTGGGAGTGAGGCCGTCCCGCAAAAGAGTGCAAGCATGAGGCTGGCAAAGTTTAATCGATCAGTCAGAGTTCCCGACGAAAGGCCTTTAAAATATCCGCCCGGCTTCAATAGGTCTTTCCCCTCACGAATAGTTGGTGTGAAGGTCGTATGAACACCTTTATCATCAGTATGTTTTTTCGCTGACCAGGTAACAACCTGTGAATCTTCGAGGGTAGAGAGATATTGAAGTGGTCGTAACGGCCCTGTCTCACGCGCATCACCATATCGTTCAGGAAGTTTGTGGATGGTCCCAACAGGTCGGAGGTCATTCTCTGTCGTCTGCGGCTCACCATTGACAAGCACACGGCCGTCCGGAGTCTGCGTCTGTACCTGAGGACGAAGATCTTCTTCGCCCTGCCGGCCGGCATTGAGTACAAGTCCACGATTCAGAATCATGATCGTCAGGATGCCACAGAAAAATACCAGTAGCGAGCCTTTAATAAACTGAACCCATGTCGTAGAGACCATGCCCGCTGTCACAACAATTAATGTCACTGCAACACCAACCAGAATGACGCCAACAGCGTGCGGGAGCCCAAGGAGTGGAACTATGAGATGTCCTGCACCAACCATCTGTGGAATCAGATAGAAAATGCTGACAATTAATGTTGAGATGGCTACTGCAAACTTGATCCCTCGACTATTAAAGCGGGCATCAAGTGCATCGGCAAATGTGAACTTCCCGAGTGCTTTGATCGGTTCAGCAATAACAAATAGTGCCACGATCCAACCAGCAAGAAAACCTATTGAGTAAAGAAAACCGTCATAGCCATAGAATGCAATCATTCCACAGATACCGAGAAATGATGCTGCCGAAAGATAGTCACCCGCAAATGCAATTCCGTTCACAAACCAATGGATTTCACCATGTGCTGCATAGTATCCCTTTGCGGACTGTCCTTTGCGGCCAAGCCAGAATGAAAGACCAATAACCCCAAGGACAAAGCTGGCAAAAATAGCAATGGCAACTGGTGATGAGTCGTAGAGCATCGAAGAGCCTCTCAATAAGAAAATCAGGCGTCTGGAGATCTGCCCCGGCAGGCAACCATATAGATCAAGGCCAGCACAAAAGCTGAAGCAATTAATCCCATTCCGTAGGCAATCGCGAGATTGACTCCTCCGAGTGGTCGCCACGAGAGTACATCTGGCCAAAACAAGACGATGCCCATGAAGCCTAAGTAGAGCAGGACATAAATCAGAAACAGTCGCATGCCGATTGCACGACTACGAACTGACCCCTGATCCTTCAATTGATGGTTGTTCCCCATGATGTGATTCCTATGAAGTCCCCAGCAAGCGTCTATTCCTTTTGTACCACGCAGAGTCTAGCGTAGTTTGCATCCAACCACAGCAAAGATTACTTGACTGTGGGAAATTCATGATGCCCGGAAAGGCCTGCTGGGAGGTTTTCGCCAGCTTCAAGGAAAGACACGAGATCAAGAATCTCTTGCCGCGTCAGGACATTGACCAATCCAGCCGGCATCGGTGAAACCTGGGAGGAAAACCGTTCTTCAACGTCTTTTTTCTGAATTCGTTTGAGCTTCTCCGGCATCAGGAGATTTGGCCTGATCGTATAGGTTTCTGGGGTTTCACTCGCGACCACTCCAGATACCACACGACCATCCGTAAGCAGAAATTGCACCGTACGATAGTCGTCATCGATTTTCGATGACGGGTCAAGAATCTGGAGAAGAAGATCTTTTCCGTGAAGTTTTTTCACACTTTTCACAAGGTCTGGACCCAGGTTCACTCCATGGCCTGCTACGACATGGCACTGAGTACACTGTGCTTTGGCAAAAGCATGCATGCCCCGCGAGAGTGTTTCTTCATCCTGACTGACAGGAACTGTAGGAAAATCTTCTGCTTTCCACACTTTCACGAGGGTCGGCCGGCACGCATCGAGTAAACGCTCGGCCTCTGCCTGATTACGAGCCACAACCATCTTCCCGTTCATCACAATCCAATGACCAGGAAACGTGCACACGTATGGGTACACTCCTGGCTCCTGTGGTGCTTCGAAACGTAGAACGTGTACCAACGACTGACGTGTTGGCCCAATCATGGGGGTCGCTTCAAGAATTAAATTCTGTTTTTCTTCCGGAATAAAATCGCTGGTTGCATTTTTTGGATCACGGGCCATTGCGTTGGCTGCAACACCAACCTCCTCCATCGCACCAGGCTGCACAAGAACAAGATTGTGGTCGGTCGCATCTGGATTCAGAAAAACAAGCTTGACGGGCTGACCCGGACGGACACTGAATTGCTTGTTTGTAAAAAGCATTCGCTCCGGTTCACATGAAATTCGTACTTCAACAGTCTCTGGACGCCTGTCGAATTCTTTGTCTTTCCCCTTTGCCTTGGGCTCCTGAATTTCAAGAGACCGTCGAGCTCGATTCAGAAGAGCCGGAACGATACTATCTTGATCATTTTGCCAATGTTGTTGGAGTGGTTGTGACTCAAGTGCACTGACTGCCGCATAGGCAAGATGTCCGCCGATCGGCTGACGAAAGATACTCAGTACAGTCTCTAGTGCTTCTCGTGTACCGATCCAACTTGCCGCAATGGCCGCCTCCATCCGCACAAGACCAGAGGAGTCAGTCGCAGCGTTCAAAAGAATCTCATGCCGATCTGGTAGGGAGTTGTGCCAGTATCGTAGCTGCCGAATTGCAGCAGCTCGTGCATGATGATTGGTATCTGAAGCCAACTCAACAAGCAGTTCTGGCTTGACCACACCAAGTGTTGAAAGACATGCCATTCCCTCTGCAAGAGAGCGGGCTCTTTCAGGATCATCATCTCTAAGGCTCTCGATCCAGTCGTTCACTGCTTGAGTAGCCAGTGTGTGGTCACGATGGGCAAGTTCTCGCGTGGCGAGATACCGCACTCGGAACTCTCTGTGGCCTAGAAGTTCTGCAATTTTTTTCTCTGATAGTTTTGAGAGTTGTGGTGCTTCTGACACCTTGCCTTGTTTTGCTGTCACTCGCCAGATACGGCCTGACTCACGATCACGACGGGAATCCCTCAACGAGTATTGCGCATGTCCCTTCACGGGGTTGTACCAATCAACAACAAAGAGATCTCCACGTGGGCCAAAATGAAGATCGACCGGAATGAAGCTGAGGTTTGTTGAAAAAATCAGATCACTTATGTATTGCTCGTTGAAGCCAAAGTCATTTTCAATCCATCGATGAATTTCAATTCGGTTCGTTGGCTTGTACCGTGCTTTGATAAACCCGCCTTGGAGTTCTTCTGGAAATCCAGGGCTATCAACAAATGCCTGACCACAGGTGCCTGAATAGGCCTGCAAGCCCTGAGGCCGTGCATGTTGCTGCGGATATGGTGGGTCCAATGAATGAAATGCCTCGGCAAAAATTGGGTGACTGGCAACATGATTTCCCCACGGATCAAATGTGACACCCCACGGATTGGTACTCGGATAGGTGCCCATGGCTGTGAGCCTGTGGATCTTTGGCTCATAGCGAAACCAGCCACTATTCTGCTGTCGGACTGGCCCGTGCGGAGTTTCTATCTGAGAGTGGTGAAAGATTGACTCACGAAACAGGAGTGCCCCGTCAGGTGTCCAGATGAAATCATGCAACGCATGATGCGAGTCTTCGGTACCGAATCCAGAAAGAACGACCTCATGAACATCAGCACGGTCATCCCCATCTACATCCTTTAAAAATGTCAGGTTTGGTTGTTCTGAGACATACACACCGCCATCCCCAAACTCAAAAGACAATGGAACATGAAGGTCATCGGCAAACACTTTTGATGTATCTGCTTTTCCATCACCATCAACATCTTCGAGGATGACAAGCCGATCATGTGGCTCGAAACCTGGATAGATATGCGGATATGCCTGTGATGTGCATACCCAAAGCCGACCTCGTGTATCCCACCGCACCTGAATCGGATTGGCGATCTCAGGAAATTCTTCTTCTCCTGCAAACAGATTGACCTCAAAGCGTGGATCGACTTTAAATGCCTTCTGTTCCTCAGATGCTGGCAGCCAGTTATTCGCTCCACGTGTCTCAAGAGCGGCTGGGAGTTGAGGCACATTTGAATCATCAACCTGTTTAGGAACGGGTCGACCATGGGCCATGTTCCAGATCCTACGATCTCGATTCGCGCACATGATCTCGAAATTCCGCATGGCTGGGAGAAAATCAAGATACCCATACCGTTCATTGCGACCACCGGTGTAATAGAAGGTATTCAGAGGTCGATATCGTCGGAAAAACTGTCGTTCCAAATCAACAACTGCCAGACGCAACGATTCCTGTACGCTAGCGGTGGGACCACCAAAACAGCTCTCAAAAAATGTGCTCGCGAATTCAGCGTAGCCTTCTTTTGTAAGATGACATCCATTGATAGTCAGGTCGCCAGGACGACTCAGCACAGACCGCATAGGTGTATCAACATCAACAAAACCAACCTGTTGCTCAGCCGCGACCTTTCTCATCACTGATGTATAGCGGGCAATATTTTTATTGTTCTGATCGGCGGCAGCCACACCACTCACATTTTCATTTGGAATGGGTGAGACGAGCACGATTCGTGGAGCTGTCTTCCCATTGAAGGCTTTTGTTTTCATGCGTTCCAGAAATGCTTCTAATCGTTTTCGGAATTCTGGAATACCGGCTTCGCCTGCAAACGACTCGTTGAAGCCAAATGCTGCAAAGATGACATCCGCTTTCTCATGAAACAGGTGCTGCTCAAGGTCAGCAAAATTCTCTGGCCGTGGCATGAGACCAACTTCATCTCCAGACCAGGCGAGAGTCCGAATAACCAGTTCATGATCTGGAAATCCTGCATGAAGTGTTGCCGGTACAACACCAAATAACTGCGCTCGCTCAAAAAGCGTGTTCCCAATCAGACAAATATGATCGCCCTGCTTCAGCTTGAGTGGCAGGGTTGTCGCTGTAGCATCACATGCTGGTGGTCGTGCCGCGGTGTCCAGAAAGAGCGCGTATTGAGAAAAATCTTCATCTTGTTTTTCTGGCTCTGAAGACTTCTGCTTTGCCCGGGGCGCTGCAGTAAGAACAATAGGAGTCTTCTTACGATCAATAGCTGGTTGAACGAAGGCTGTTTTTTTTGATTTCTTTGCTGATGGGGAAGCCTTTATCACTGTTTTCTTTTTTTTACGCCATGAATGATTCTTCCACCAGTCAGGGGCCTCGGCTTCTACTTCGTGGGTGTGCTGCCGAAGCCGCTGCATCATGTTGGCAAGACGTTCGGGCTCATCCGTAGATCGGTTCGTTGTTTCGGAAACATCTCTATCGAGATTATAAAGTTCTGGATTTTCCAATGATTCATCAACGACGATCTTCCAAGGGCCCTCACGGTAGGCAACAGAACCACCCCATCGCCAATAAAGAGGATTTGGTCGTTTGATCGGAGATCCTTCGATGGCCGGTACAAGGTTCGCCCCGTCGTATCTCTTCTCTGGCAGCTTGACACCAGCAACTGCAAGTGCCGTAGGGAAAAAGTCACTCCCAATAATAGGTAGATCAGTTTCACTCCCTGGCTCAATGCGACCAGGCCAACGCACGATGCCAGGAACTCGGTGGCCTCCTTCATACATAGATCGCTTGCGGCCACGAAGTCTGCCGGCCAGCCCACGACCTGGCCCCTTGTCACCAGTCCCCTCGGGGCCATTGTCACTTGTGAAAAAAACAAGTGTCGAATCACTCACTCCAAGCGTATCCAACGATTCCATCACGGTTCCAAACGCATCGTCTAGCTGCGTGATATTTGCTCGATACGTCCGCTCTTCAAGATCTGCAATGCCTGCATGCTGTTGTTGATACTGCTCTGCAGATGCTATTGGATGGTGTGGTTCGTGCGTCCAGACAGCAAGAAAGAAGGGCTTCGCTGGATCTCGCTTGGTCTCAAGCCACGACTTCGCTTCTTGTGCAATATATGGAGCTGAGTAGTCTTCGACCTTCCCGACTGCTTTCCCATTCCTCACGAAATTTTCTGGAAATGCATGGCTTGGTGACGCGTTATTTTGTGTCGCGAGCCACCAGGCATAACCATGATCGGATGGCTGCGGTTGATCTGGTGAATTAAATAGTCCATTGAGATGCCACTTGCCAACATGGCAGGTGTCATATCCCGCTTGCTGAAGAAGCTTTGGAAGTGCATGTTCACTCGTGCGAAGATGAATTGGGCTCCCGTTTGGAATCCAGGTAAAGACTCCATTCCGATACGGTGTTCGTCCTGTCAGAAGACTCGACCGAGCTGGTGAACAGACACTGGATGCCGCATGGCAGTCTGTCAGTCGCAGGCCCTGGCTCGCAAAATGATCAAGATTTGGTGTGACTGCATCAGGATTTCCGTAGCAACCAAGTTCACCGTACCCCATGTCATCGGCGAGAAAAAGTACGATATTCGGCCGGTCTTCGGCCGTTGCAGATGCCATGCAAAAAACCGTAGCACTAACGAATGAAGCGAGAATAATGTGCAAATTCTTCATGCTCAATTATCTTTCATTGGTTGATCAGAAAAGCGATATGGATCGTCATGTTGAATCATTTGTTCTAGCAACAGTGATTCCATCGCTGAGCAAGTCGTGGCGAACTCAGGATCATCGGCCAGATTTTTCTGTTTCGCAGTCGGCTGCTCTGGAAGACTTTTGAGCACAGTTGGATCATGGTGCTCTGCAAGGAACTCATGTGGGTTCTCTTGAATATTGAAAAGTTGCGTGTGAAGGCCACCAGATGGAGACTCATACTTGATAAGTTTCCAGTCACCTTTGCGAACACTTCGCATACCCGGCTTCTGCCCACCGCAGTACACACCGTACAGAACATCTCGGACTGTTTCTGTCTTCTCTTCGAGAACGGGAAGAAAGCTTTTCCCCTCATCCGTTGAAGGTGGGGTCACACCCGTAATGGCACACAACGTTGCCAACGTATCACCGAGGTACGTATTGCCCAGCATGCGACTTCCGGGACGAACTCCTGGTCCTTTGACGATGAGTGGGACCCGCCAGGTGTGCTCATAGAGATTTTGTTTACCTTGAAGACCGTGACGGCCAATCGCGATGCCATGGTCAGATGTATAGAAAATCCATGTGTTCTCTACTTCACCCATGGCAGTGAGTTTTTCAAGCACGCGTTCCACCTGTGCATCAATGTTTTCACTACACGCATATTCGCGTCCAATTTCATTACGAATAGTCTGGGTGTCACGGTTCCCCCAGACGCCGCTGACTGATACTTCGTCACGAACATCCATATGCGTGTTATCAAAGGGATGGTGCGGCAGCCAGTTTGATGGGACTGGTGGCTGTTTCGCATGACTCGCTGGAAGTTCTTTTTTATCTGTGTGATTTGTTGACCCGTACTTGGCAAGATATTGAGGTGTTCCATCACGGGTATCGTGTGGATGAGATAGTCCAAAATAGATAAGAAATGGATCTTCGTCACCAGACTTTTCACGGTCTGTCAAAAAATTGATGACCTGATCACCATGCCATTGACTTCCAGTCTCTGCTGTACCGCCCCGCTTGCTTGCATCATTGCGTACCGTGAACTGCTGATTCGCTTTTTCATAACTGTTGCCACGCTTACACGTCCGCATGGTGTCATAACCAGCTCTATTGAACACAGCAGCCAACGTGTTCGATTCAAGTTCTGGCGGACAATGTGGTGCAACGTATGGCTGGCGCGGTTTTCCCTTTTCAGGGCGTGGCATCTTTGGTCCGATCGGCAGATGCCACACTGTTCTTCCGCACATCACCATATGGCGACTAGGCGTACAGACAGCGCCCGAAAATGCACCCATGTGATACGCCGCATCAAATACCATTCCCTCACGTGCCAGTTTCTCAATACATGGCGCATGAAGCGTTGAAGATGAGTTATAGAATTTGAAATCAAATGGAGATTGGTCATCTACGATGATAAAAAGAATATTTGGGCGACGTCCTGAGAGTGTTGGTATCTGCGACACTAGTCGAGCGGGTATTGCCTTCTGTTTCTCTGCAGATTTTGATGGGTTGGCCTTTGAACCATTTTGCTTTGATAGCTGCCCTGGTGGCCTTGCCCCATTTCCCTTTCGCTTCGTCAGACTGTCACCAAGATCGGCTCTTGCTGTTTCGGCAATGGCCTGCAGTTGTTCGACAACCTTGGGATACTGCTTGGCAACATCCTTGGTCTCATGTGGGTCAGTTGAAAGATTAAAGAGTTCCTCACCAATTTTATGCTGGGTATATCTTCCAGGTTTTCCATCTTGGCCCAGTTCCTGTCCCTGCATTGTTCGATAGCCGTGTGGAAAGAAGAGCTTCCAATCTCCTTTTCGAACTGCTTGGAGTTCATTTTTGCGGTAATAGTAATGATACGTGTCAGGTGCATCAGCAGCTCGTTTTCCACCACAAAAAAGATCGAGGTGATCATGCCCATCAATCTTTTTTCCACGCACGATGCAATGACCTTCAGCATCTGTTTTCAATGGTTGGCCAGTGAGCTGAGCAAGTGATGGCAAAAGATCAATTGTCATGAGCGATTCATCGCTGACTGTCCCTGCTGGAATAACCCCAGGCAGCCGAGCAACGCACGGCACACGAACCCCACCTTCAAATGTTGTCCCCTTTCCTTCGCGGAAAGAGCCGGCAGAACCAGCATGGTTTCCATAGGAGAGCCAGGGACCATTGTCACTCGTAAAAAGCACAAGGGTGTCATCAAGGTGTCCGGTCTCCTCAAGCGCAGTAAGAACCGATCCAACAGATGCATCAATCTCTGCCACGACGTCACCATAAAGGCCACCAGCCGCTTTCCCTTGAAAACTATTGCTTGCAAAAAGTGGTACGTGTGGCATCGAATGAGCCAGATAGAGAAAGAAGGGGCGACCATCTTTATCCGTACCGGCACGTTTGAGAAAATCGACGGCACGTTGAGCATATCGCTTGGTGAGCGTTGTCTGATCTTCTGGACTTACTTCCGCATCAATGACTTCTTCATTTTCAAAAAGTGGTAACGGTGGATATGTGCCCGGCTTTGCACTTGGGTGATACGGCCACATATCGTTGGAATATGGCAGTCCAAAATATTCGTCAAAGCCATGCCGTGTTGGAAGAAACTGACGATGATGCCCAAGGTGCCACTTGCCGACCATGCTTGTCTGATATCCACGTGATCGCAACAACTCGGCCAGCGTCGTTTCTTCACCCGAAAGACCATGTGTCACTCTTGGACTTAATGCGCCATGGATCCCTATACGATTGGGATAGCAACCGGTGAGTAGCGCTGCTCGTGATGCTGAACAGACTGGTTGGGCAACATGGAAGTCGGTTAGTTTGATTCCTTCCCGAGCTAATCTGTCGATATGTGGTGTCGCTGCAAATGTTCCCCCGTAACAGGCCGGGTCGGCGTACCCCATATCATCTGTGAAAATGATCACAACATTGGGTGGTGACTGACGAGGTCTGCCTTCCTGAGCATCGTGCTTGTGATCAACGTTACTTGCTGCCTGTTTTTTTGGAGTCGGTTTTTTCTTTTTCGGCTTCCCTTGAGATTTATTCTTTCCGTCCAGATCTGCAAGCCGTTGGTTGTCCTTTGCAATCTCATTCCAATCTTCTTCAAGCTGTTTGACCTGCTCAGGATGAGATGATGCCAGGTTGTTTTGCTCTGTTCGATCTGACGACAGATCATAGAGTTCCCACGGCTCATCTCGTGCAGCAACAAGTTTCCAGTCGTTATGCCGAACTGCCCGATGTTCATTGTGGCACCACCACAATGTTTCGTGCGGCGGTGGTGCGTCAGGGTTCGTGAGGCATTCCACAAAACTTCGACCCTGCAGAGGTGGCTCGGCCTCACCTGAATACTCTTCTGATTGTTCAACACCCGCAAGCTCAAGCACCGTTGGAACGATATCAATGACATGGACTGGCTGTTCGCGCAGAGCGCTCTTCGATGGAATTCCGGCTGGCCAATGCACAATCCAGCTGGTCGAAATACCTCCTTCATGCACCCAGGTCTTATGGCGTCGAAAGGGTGTATTGGCACAGCTGGACCAGCCTGGTCCAAGGCAGAGATACGTGCCCGCAGAACCAGCTGGGAGGTGTGGGTCATGCCCCTTGCCACGAACCATAATTTCAGCTGACCCACCATTATCACTCAGGCACAATATCAGCGTATTTTCCAGCACATCCATCGCTTCGAGCTGTTGAATGACTTCCCCGACTGCCTGGTCCATCGCATCAATCATGGCAGCATGAATCGCCATCTTTGTGGCTTGGAACGCCTGCTGTTCTAGCGTGAGACTCTGCCACGGAAGTGGGCGATTGACTTCGCCTGAGCCAAGTTTTTCCAGCGCATCTGGAAAGTCATATGGAGGACCGAGGTCTTCTTCCATCGCCGCGAGTGGTGCGTTGATTATTCCACACTGAACAAGCCGCTTATACCGAGCTTGCTGCATGACATTCCACCCTGCTTGATACCGCTGCTTATATTTTTCAATAATGTCTTGCGGTGCATGCAATGGAAAGTGCGGTGACGTGAAGGCAACATAGCTAAAGAATGGTTTGTCTCCGTGGTGTTCTGCATGTTCACGGAGACACGCCGCTGCATGCTCACCAACTGCTGTGGTCACATAGAAATGATCTTTTTCTTCAATAGGCGTGCCATCAACGGTAACACCAAGGGGATCAAAGAAATCGTTTTGGCCGCCACTTGTTATGTCTAGAGAATGGGAAAACCCCTGCTCGAGTGGATTACCGTCCACGTGCCATTTCCCGGAATGGTATGAACGATACCCAGCTGCTGCAAGTCGTTCAGGAAGAAGCTGTGCCCAGGCTGGCCGCCCACCGCGGTTTCCACCCTGCACTCCTGGCATTTTGTCACGGCGAATTGATTGCGCATAGTAACCCGTGAGCAGTGCACCGCGGGTCGGCCAACACCGGGCGGTGTTGTAGCCTTGCGTGAACCGCAGCCCGCCATGAGCAAGTCGATCAAAGTTTGGCGTCTCTATTTCACTGCCATAACAACCAAGATCTGAAAACCCCATATCATCGGCCAGTATGACCACCACATTCGGTGGAGCTGCCCATATCCGTTGCGACATGCCCATCACGATCAGACACGTTCCAAGTATCAAAGTGATCCATTGAGTACGTCGCTTCATGGTTTCTCCATAATTTATAAAAAGAGGGATATACGTCTGGGAACGACCACACAACATGCTGTTGGGAGCAGCAGATTATTTCTATTGGATGTCTTCAACCAATTTCTTCAGCGCTGTCGACAGTTTTTCCCCGTTGAGCGATCGCAACGCAACAACTTGTGGTCTCATCTGAGTAGCCCATGATGGGTCGGCTGCTATCTTCGCATCCACCTGTGCCCGAAGTGCATCGTGTTCCATGCCCTCTAATTCTCCAGCCGCAGCGACAGCACTGCGCAGATATTCCGCCGCTTGAATAGACGGATTAGGCTTACTTGGTGCATCAAACCTTCCGAGCGCCCATGCGGTTCCTTCGGTGAAATGTTTCTGAAATGCATCATCGCTCCACGTCTCATTGTTATGCCCAAGGTTTGTATAAAAGACATGACCTCGGCCGTAGTCACGAACCCATGAGACCGGTACATGCCAAGGGTTTTTTGGCGTACTCGCTGCCATATCTATCGAGAGTAACACGCGAACATTGTCAGGATTATATCGTGGACCATATTGATAAATTTCATCCTTCCAACGGAATCGTTCCGGAAACATTTTCACAATTGGGTGTGTCGGGTCGTGATTGACGAAGCCATGCTCACCCTTTGCTGTCCATGGATGTCCAGCAAAATTACCTCCTATCATCTCCACGTACGCATCTGAACTTTTCAATGTGTCGCTCGCTGCATGAACACCAATAAAGGCATGGCCTTCTTGAATCCATTGAAGGAACGCTCCGATATCAGGAATTGGTAAATCACCTGTTGTACTGACAAACATAACTCCATCGAATTGGGCAAGTGATTCTGGTGAAAACGCAATGGCAAACTTCTGTTGCAAGACTTGTTGCCATGGTTGGTCTGCTTTTTGAAAAGCCTTCTGTTTATCTTTGTACTGTGCCTCAATCTGTGCCCACTTTTTGTCTGTGACATTTTTTCCACGTCGAGGCCTCTTTGGTTGAGGCGGTCGATTAGGAGGCATCCGAAGGAAGTCGACATGGAAAAGACCCGTTTCACGGCCGAGTTTTTCTAACACTGGCTCAGCTGTTTCAATCGAACCGTGACGGAAACCCTTTGTGACTGTCACAACAAGAAGTCGTGCTGGCTCACCCTGTTCGGCAGCCCCTACATCGCGCACACCAAAGAAAATCAACCAACCAAGTAAAAAATATTTCAAGTATGTACTGTTCATCGTTAAAAATTTTTCCTAAGTATTTTGAACCACAGAAACTTACTCGGGCTGAATGCACCACAGTGAATCATGTGTTCGGAGAAATATTTCACCATCAAGACAGACGGGAGTAGCCACCGTCATTTCATCAACCGTCCCTTCGCCAAGAATTTTGAGCGCGTCGCCCTTCTCTCCTGGCCAGGCAAGACACCATGAATGACCATCTTCACGAGTCAGAAGAACATGATCATCAACAATAATTGGTGACGAACTATATCTGTTCCGATTCTTTGGAAGGCTGTCCTCCCAAAGTGTTTGGCCTGTTTTTAAATCCAGACAGGACATCAATCCTTTGTCGCCACAGATCATCACTCGACCGTCACGAATAGCTGGTGTTGGTACATCAGTACCCAATGGTTCACGCTTCCAGGCAATATGGCTCGCCGTGACATCTCCTGATCCACCTCGACGTATTGCAGTGACGGTCTTCCCTCGTGCATACGGTGCAATCACAAATTCACCGGCGACAACAGGAGATGCAATGGATCGAAAGAATTTATCGCCCTCAGGATTGAGTCCACCCACTCGCCAGATTTCTCGGCCATCCGCAGCGTCATGCGCTGTGACGTGGTCTGCACCGAGCACGATGAGCATCTCAGTCGGCTCATTCCAGTCAGCATTACCAGCAACAACAAGTGGTGTTGAATAGCTTTGTGCTGCCTCCTCTGGAGCATCCAGCATCCGATCGTGCTTCCAGAGAACCGCTCCAGTTTCACGATCAAACGCAACGAGATAACTTGGGCCCGTCTGCATGACAGCAACAACAACTGCCTGCTTTGTCAGCACAGGGGATGTCCCAAGATCCCACCACAACGTATCCTCACCGAACTGTTCCTGAAGATTCGTCTTCCACACGATGGCACCGTCGGTGAGTGACAGACACGCAAGTTCACCACTTTTAAAGTACACCCAGACATGGTCACCATCTGTCACCGGCGAGGAATTACAGCCTGTCGCTTTTTTGTGCTTGCCTGGTCGTACATCACCAAGTTGTTGTCGCCAACATTCTTTGCCAGCTCGATCAATACAGAGAATGCCATCATGACCTTCGATATCACAGGTCAGCACGAGTCTGTCTCCCCACACTGCCGGTGTACTCGCTCCAAGACCAGGAAGGGGAACACGCCATCTGACGTTGTCATCTGGACTCCATGACACTGCGTAACCCTTGCCAGATGCAACACCATTGAGCGTGGGTCCTCGCCAATTTGGCCAGACAGAACGATCGGATGATTTTCGGCGGGCTTTCACTGGAAGCACCCGAAGTTTTTTAGTTGCTGATGCAACTGGTTCAACCGCTACTGATGGTGACTCTGGCTGCCACCAAGTATTCAGGTCATGCTGGAGTTGCTTGACGACTTCTGTATTCGTGGTTGCAACATTGTTTTGTTCATCAGGGTCACCAGAGATATCAAACAGTTCGACGATACCTTGTTCAAAGCAGTCTTTTGAAACTTGATCAATGATTCTGGATTCACCATGTGGTAATACATGGGTGCCAGGTGCACCGTAGGTCGCAGGTTCGATCAGTTTCCAGATTTCTCCGGCTGGAACATCTTTGACTGTCCATCTCCACAGGAGATTTCTTCCCGGCTTTTCAATGTCAGCGAGTGTGTGTACGTAGCAGGCACCGAAGAGCTGTTTTCTTGCTGTAACAACTTCTTTATCCAGAAGATTAATGCCTGGTAGATCCTTTGGGGCTGAAATCTGACACCTTGCCAATACAGTCGGCACGAGATCGAGTGAACTGGCAAGTGAGTCGCTTGTGCCTGGCGCTATCGTACCTGGCTGTCGAAGCATGATTGGTGTTCTCAGTCCACCGTCGTACGGTGATCGCTTCGACTTCCCTGCATACTTTCCATTCTCAGGATTCGTAATCCAACCGTTATCACACACGTAGACGACAAGCGTATTTTCCGACAATCCATTGGCATCAAGATGATCGATCAGATCACCAACCGTCGTATCAAACCGTTCAACATTTCCCCAGTACTTTGCAACGTGAATGCTGTCTGTTTTTGATTCATAGTGTTGGACAAACGACTTTTCTGGATCATGCGGCGTATGTGGCAGCATTGGTGCATACCAGACGAAAAAAGGTTGCTCGGTGTCACTACAACGATCAATGAAGTCAAAAACTGGCTGCATGGTTTTTCTTCCGATTGCCAGACCTTCATCTCCGTGACGCGACCCCTTTGTCATTCCTTCATCGAAACCGCCTTGAGAATAATGCCCCTGCCACCATTTTCCTGTTTGGAGGCTTCGATAGCCATGCTCCCCAAGAAGTTTTGGAAGTGTCGGCCATTGGCCAAATCTTTTGGTCATCTCTTCCCGTCCTGCTTCAAAAAGTTTTCGACCTTCAGGCGAACGACGAGGGATACCGTGGGCTTCCGGAGGATCATTTCCCACGATCAGATGCTCGTGCGGATAGCGGCCCGTGATGAGTGATGCCAGGCTTGGGCAGCATAGACTGAACGGCACATACCCTCGCCGGAACACAAGACTTTCAGAAGCCAGTCGATCGAGGGCTGGTGTCTGAAGATGTTCATGCCCCATAAATCCATAATCACTCCAATGCTGATCGTCGGAGAGAATGAGCACGACATTTGGTGGTGCAGATTCTGCTCGATCTGCAAAAGCGATAAACAGAAGGAAAATTCCAAGAAAGACGCTAGATAGCGCGTGACGTTTTAAATAATAGTTTGATTTTTTTCGCACGTGATTCATCATGTTCGGAAACACCCCATTCGAAAAACTAGTACGAATAAATTTCTGTAAGCACCCATTCGCAACATCCTTTATAACGAAAAGAAATGTCATTGCATCCAGTGTCATACAGAAGCACCTTCTGGCTGCGTTGATGTTCGCAATTCCGTTCTATTACATCTCTGAAAAGAAGGCCGATCATGTTGCCCACGACGAAAAATCTTGTTTTGCTCCTTCTTGGAATGAGTTGTTCCATTTCGTTGTGCCTCGGAGATGACACCGTTGTTCCGCAGGGCCTTGATCCCACACCATTCGGTGACGAATTCCCGTCACTCGATGGATGGGCAACTGGCCAGTGGTGGACAAAACCTTCCGCACAAGGTGATGAGGTAACACAGCCAGCTGCTGGGAAAAAAAAGAAACGTCGACGTCCGCCTGTTCCGTTTCAGATTAACATACCCCGTGATGAGGTCATTGCATTTGCGATCTACACAGTGACTGTTCCGCCGGAAACACCAACTGCCTCCACACTCAAACTTTCAGCACAACTTTTTCCACTGAAGCCTGGTGAATCAAATCGGGTTCGACTTGAAGTCGATCGTGGAACCGGCTGGACAGAAATTGGCAAGGCAACAATCAACTACCCTGGTTGGGATGCCTCGTTCCGCATTCCCAAGTGGGATGCAACCAAGTCTGTCCCCTATCGTGTTCGGCACGGAGAGCACGCTGAGTTCAGTGGTGTAATTCGCCCCGACCCGGCCACGAAAAGTGAGATCAGTGTGGCTGTCATGTCTTGTAATTCATCACGAACTCCGGGACAGCGAGAAGCACTGATCAATGGTCTTAAGAAGGCTGATCCTGACCTTTTGTTCTTCGCCGGCGATCAAACCTATCGCCATACCGAGCACACGATTGGCTGGCTTGAATTTGGCCTCCAGTTTCGCGACATCATTCGGGATCGTCCCGCAGTCACAATTCCTGATGACCATGATGTCGGCCAAGGCAACCTCTGGGGCGCCGGGGGTGGCAAGGCACGTACTTCCGCTGGAGATACTGGTGGATACTTTTATCCCACGTCCTACGTCAACATGGTACAGCGGCAGCAGACGTCGCATCTTCCCGATCCTGTCGATCCCGCACCGGTAAAAGGTGACATCGGCGTGTACTTCACTCGACTCATTG
>JADHSL010000034.1 GCA_016776925.1 Pirellulales bacterium
CACACGCGCAAAACCGTGCGGCCATGCAGAAACGATTGCAGGCGGCGAAACAGAAACAAAAGCAGTGGACACCTCCACCCATTCGACTACCAGAAGCTGTTATCGAAAAGCCAAAAAAGCCGGTCATTTCTGTCAAAGAAATTGACCGAGAGCCTGCTGCTCGGAAGAGTGTCGCTGATGCAGCCGATGCAATCGACACAATCCTGAAGAGTGAATGGTCTGCCGCTGGCATTACACAGAGTGAAGCACTTACTGATGAACAGTTTGTACGGCGAACCTATCTAGAGCTTGGTGGCCGTATTCCTCGTCTTGATGAAGCAAAAGTATTTCTTGATAAATCTGGTAGACAGAAACGCATCGATCTCATTGATGATCTCTTGACCAGTCCAGACTACGTCAGCCATTTCTACAACTTTTGGGCCGATATCCTTCGTCTTAAAGAAAGGCCTGACGTCCAACGCCTTGTTTTTGAACCCTACATGGATTGGGTAAAGCAATCGATTGCCAATAACACACCGTACAACACATGGGTATTCACCATGCTCACAGCGGATGGCAAACTCTGGGATAACCCAGCTGTTGGCTATCAACTGCGCGATCGAGGTATGGCGCTACCATACATCGATAATACAGTGCGTGTATTTCTTGGCACACAAATTGGATGTGCCCAATGCCATGATCATCCTTTCGACAAGTGGACCCAAAAACAGTTCTATGAACTTGCTGCATTGACAAGCGGTACCCGTGATCGTGATTTTTCTGGCAAGGGTGGTGGTGGCATGTCGTCAATGATGGGCATGGGGATGCAGGCCCAGGCAGGGAATGCAAAAAAACTTGCGAAAGAACTCAATGAGGCACGTAAAGAAAGGAAAGTATCGGCCAATACGCTTCAATTTCTCAGACTGAATACGACCTCAGTCAACTTCAAGCCCACGCCTCTCAAACTGCCTCATGACTACCAGTACGATAATGGGGCACCAAATCAGAAAGTTGATGCCGCAGTGCTGTGGGGAACGATTCCTGAGCAATATAAAGATGCGGACGGCCGTACGCAGTTTGCTGCGTGGTTAACAGCTTCTGACAACCGACAGTTTGCACGGGCAATAGCGAATCGCTTATGGAAAAAGATGTTTGGTGTTGGCGTTGTTGAGCCAGTTGATGATTTTCAAGATGGAAATATCCCGGCTTCTGAAAGTCTTTTGGAACATCTCACCGATGAAATGCTCCGTTTAGATTTTGACCTCCGTGAATTTATTCGCATCATTGCCTCCACGGAGGCTTGGCAGTCACGAGCAGTTATTCATGAACCAACGGCTACTGAACCATATCTTTTTACGGGTCCAGCGCTTAAGAGAATGACAGCTGAACAATTGTGGGATTCGACCCTCACACTTGTCGCAAATAATGAATGGGCCTTTCAGCGACCGTCAGCTGAGGAAGTGAAAAAGGTTGCTGCCGTCGATCTTGGTACAACGCAATTTGATGAGTTTGTAACAATCTGGAAAAAATATAATGAAGAGTTAGGGCGTGGTGGGTACACCAAAAAAATCCGCTCTGTTGCTGGCTATAAAGACCAGATACTCGTGCGATCAAGCGAACTGCCTCTGCAGACACTCCCACTGAGCCACTTCTTGAGCCAATTTGGTGTTGGTGATCGTGACTCGATCCAGAGTAGCAGTGAAGGTGCAACAGTTCCTCAAGTGCTAACCATGTTTAATGGCTGGACCACTCACACCATGCTTGAGCGAGGATCTGTGATCTACGACAATGTTGCAAAACAGAAAACATCAAAGGGTGCCGTCGACACAATCTTTTTATCCATCTTGGCACGACGTCCAACGGTAACTGAATTGGGGCTATCGCGTCGTGAGATTGAAACCTCCGCTCAAAGCCCAGCAGCAGGGTGTGGCAACCTCATTTGGGCACTGCTCAACACCCGGGAATTCATGTTTATTCAATAATGGGCACTATCCCAACTGTCCATCTCGCTTCATCATCAAAAACGCACAAATTTGCGTAATATATACAAGAGAATGACATTATTGTACTAGGAGTTCACTTTCTACAGGATGTGATCTTCGCTAAAATTTGGTTCTTTCATCACGCACGTAGAAGCCTTTTGATGAAGTTCTTTAGGAGGGAATCGAATGGTGGGCCGGTCACATTTTTCGAGACAGCGACTGTTTTCAGTTTCTCTCTACATTGGTATTGCACTCCTGAATGGATCAGCATGGTCTGCAAAACCTGAGCCAGAGACCGAATGGAAACCACCAAAGCTGCCTGAGGCTGTAACCATCAAGCCGGAGGGCGCCGTGCTCAAGGTAGCACCAATTGATCGCGAAACGCGACCAGAAATTGAACAAGCAGCGGCACAAATTGATTCAATCCTCCAGGCCTATTGGAATGAAAATAAGACCAAGTCTGGTAAAAAGACAACGGATCATGAGTTTGTACGAAGGGCCTATTTAGAGCTTGCCGGTCGGATACCCACCATCGATGAAGCTCGCACGTTCTGCGATGCAACTGGCAGGAAAAAACGTGGACAGCTCATTGATGACCTTCTCGAGAGCCCCGGGTATGTCAGTCACTTTTACAACTACTGGGCAGATATCCTTCGGCTGAAGGAGCGACCAAGTCGGGATATCTTTTTCGAACCGTATATGGCATGGGTCAAGGAATCAATTGCCGAGAACATGCCATATGACAAATGGGTCAATAGTCTTCTGACGGCTAATGGTCGAGTTGTAGAGAACCCAGCGACTGGTTTTCAGCTTCGTGATACAGGTATGCCTCTGGCCTATGTAGACAATACTGTCCGAGTGTTCCTCGGCACCCAAATCGGATGCGCCCAGTGTCATGATCATCCGTTTGATCGCTGGACCCAACAGGAATTCTACAAGCTGGCCGCTCTGACAAATGGCAGCAAATTCTCAGCAAAACAGGTTCTCTTTGGTGGGATGAGTGGAGCATCGTTTGGAACCGATGACTCTTTCAGTGACAGTGGCCCTGCGTCAGACTCACCATTCAAAGATGAAGATGACCTGATTCCAAATCTTGCCCGCCTTCGCTACGGCATGCAAACAGCAATTGATGAAAAAAAGGTCGGGGGTGGAATTCGGAATTTTTATGGTGCACAAACGAAGATGATTAGCAGCATGGACGATGAGTTCAGGCTACCACATGACTACCAATATGATGATGGTGAACCACTTGATGTAGTCGAACCCGCTGTGTTGTGGGGGAAGATTCCTGAATACGCAGAAGACGAAGACAATCGAACTCGTTTTGCTGCCTGGCTGACATCCGCAGACAACAGGCAATTTGCCAGAAATATTGCTAACCGTATGTGGAAGAAAATAATGGGCGTCGGACTTGTCGAGCCAATCGATGACTTCCAGGAAGGGAACATACCGGCCATTCCCGAGTTGCTTGAGCATCTCACTGATGAAATGCTTCGGCTCAATTTCGATCTGCGTGAATTTGTTCGATTACTCGTCTCCACAGAGACATATCAGAACGTGGCCGTCATCTACGACCCAACAGCAGCCGAGCCACATCGATATGCTGGACCAGCACTGAAGCGAATGACTGCTGAACAACTCTGGGATTCACTGCTTACACTCATCGCAGCAAATGAGTGGGCCTATCAACGACCGACTGCACAAGACCTGCAAGCCGTCTACGGCATTGATATGTCTGTCATGGACTATGAAGAATTTGAACAGTCATATAAAGATTACAACGAGTACATGCGAGGGCTGAATAGAACTCGTAATAAAAACTGTGGCTATGAGGGACTGACTCTCGTTCGTGCAAGTGAACTGCCGCAGCCGAGTGGAGCAAGTCATTTGCTCCGTCAATTTGGTCAGGGTGATCGAGAAACAATAGAAACTGCAAGACAATCTGCAACTGTGCCTCAGATTCTGACACTCTTTAATGGCTGGATGACCCATGCCATGCTGGCAAAAGGCTCAGTGATCTATGATTCAGTCTCACAGCAGAACACTATGAAGAGCGCTGTTGATACGATCTTTCTTGCAATATTGACGCATGAACCTGATGCCGATATGCGAAGAGCCGCTGAACAAGAGATCAAACAGGCCTCAAACCCGGCTGCAGGTTGCGGAAACCTCATCTGGGCCCTTTTGAATACACGTGAATTTCTCTTTATTGATTGACCAGGTAGCAACATTCTCATTGAAAAACCGTTTGTTATAGTAAGAATGGATATTCGGTGAGCCAAAATAGACACATCAACTCACACGCCGTCTACATGACAGGAGTCCATACTATGTTTCACAAACGTTACGAAAAGCATGTCGAGAATCGCCAAACCAGGCGGGCTATTCTTTCCGGTATTGCCTCAACTCTTGGTGTAAGCGTCCTGTCACCGTGGTCCCGTGTACTTGAGGCAGCACCAGCAACAAATGTGACAAAAGCAAAGAAGGTTATTTACTTCAACATGGGTGGAGCGATGAGTCACATTGACACATTCGATCCGAAACCTGATCGACCGGATATTCAAGGTGATGTCGGTGTTGTGAAAACAAAAACACCAGGTGTTGTCTTTGGTGAACACATGACCAATCTGGCAGAACTTCAGGACAAGCTTGCTGTTGTCCGATCGATGACTACTGAAACAGCCGATCACCGAAAAGCCAGCTATTGGTTACAGACGTCATACCCAGTGCTCAATAGTATCCGACATCCTTCGATGGGTGCATGGGTTTCAAGTGAAATGGGGAAAATTAACAAGTCACTACCTCCTTACGTTTTGGTCAACAGTGGTGGAAATGGCCATCCTGGTGCAGGGTTCCTTGACCCCTCTCTCACCCCCGTTCCTGTTGCTGATCCCGAGAAAGGAATTGAGAACACTGAGCTACCGAGCTATTTGACAGATGCTGTCTTCAAACGAAGGTTGTCGCTTGCCGATCGTATTGACTCGGGCTTCCGAGAACGATACGCGGGATACCAGCTTGAGTCATACAACCAGATGTATAAAGATGCGGTCAAGCTCATGGGTGGTACTGACTTGGAAGCCTTTGATCTCACAAAAGAAGATGATGAAGTAAAAGAACGATACGGTTCTTCTAAAGTAGGGCTTGGGGCACTCCTGGCACGACGCTTAGTTGAGGCAGACGTCCGCTTCGTTCAAGTCGATTATGGTGGATGGGACATGCACAATGACGTTGCCGGTGGAATGGCAACAAAAGGCCCTGCTCTTGATCAAGCGGTCAGCGCACTCATTCGTGACCTTGATAGTAGTGGGCTCCTCGATGAAACACTCATTGTTTTGGCGAGTGAATTTGGACGTTCACCTGCTATTAACCAAAATGCCGGCCGTGATCATCATCCAGCTGCTTTCTCATATGTTCTCGCTGGAGCGGGCATCAAAGGTGGTGCTGTCTATGGAAAATCTGATGAAAAGGGTCACGGGATTGATGAAGACCCTGTTGGGATTACTGATTTCAATAGCACAATCACGGTCGCCTGTGGCCTGGACCCGAATAAGGAGCATTTTGCTCCAAATGGAAGGCCATTTAAGATCGGTGGCGGTGGTGACCCAATTTATGACGTTTTGACATAACTATCGATTCTCTCACAAGATGACGTAAAAGCCGTGAAGTTCTCTTGCTTCACGGCTTTTGCATTTCTAGATTCTCCGTCACGAGCGATGTCACGGTCGACATCCAAAGCCTCCGGAGAAATTCTTGTATGGCACACTCCAAACAAAACTCTGCTCAGAAGATTCTTGGACTTGTTACCTATGGTATGCCTACTCCCGTACGTCAGGTTGTGACGTCGCGTTGGATTGCGACACTCATTGTTATTGTGGTGCCAATCCTCGTTGTGAGTGGTATTCTTTCCATTTCATGGAATGGTTATCAACCGAGCTTCAACATCGATCAAAAACGAGCTGCTCAGGTGGAACAGGATCTTGAAAAAGAGGCAACACGCGCTGCTCAGGAGTTGCAAACGTTGCAGGATACCCGACGTCGGTGATAACCACATCTGTTTTCACCAACCGTAGAGATAGCTCATGCGACATGATCCAATCGACCCGGCATTATTTATTGAACATAGGCAGCAAATAGCTGCCAAACTGCCACCCAACAGTATCGCCATCGTGCATGCTGCAGATCCCCTCACAACAAATGGTGATGGTGCTGTGCGGTACGTACCGGCTGCTGATCTTTTCTGGCTAACCGGTATTGAGCAAGCTGAAAGTATTCTCGTTCTGGCACCAGATGCAACGCATCTGGCACATCGAGAGATGCTGTTTATACGAGAGCCCAATGCAAATCTGGAGACTTGGGAGGGGCACAGCCTCACGAAGAAAGAAGCCCAGACCATTTCTGGTATCGAGACCATTCTTTGGGCTGAAAACTTTTCTTCTACACTCCATTCTATTCTTGTTGAAAAAACTCATGTCTTTCTAAATACCAACGAACACGGACGGGCTGGTTTTGAAATAGAAACGCGTGATCTCCGTATGGCGCGACAACTCCTGCATCGCTATCCAATCCATTCGTTCCAAAGATTAGCGCCACTTCTTCGTGACCTCCGTGCGGTTAAGAATTCGGCTGAGGTAGAGATCATTCGAAATGCTGTAGCAATTACGAAACATGGTCTCGACAAAGTTCTGTCGAACCTCAAGCCTGGTGTCCAAGAATATGAACTTGAAGCAGAACTTATTGGAGAATTTACCCGACGACGAGCGACTATGGGTTACGAGCCGATCGTTGCCTCGGGTAAGAATGCCTGTACTCTTCACTACGTTGAAAATAACAGCCCCTGTCAAGAAGGTGATCTGCTACTGATTGATGTTGGGGCAAATCATGCAAATTACACGGCAGACGTGACCCGTGTTTTCCCTGTTTCTGGCCGTTTTACACCCAGACAGAAGGAACTTTATCAGGCAGTCCTTCGCGTGTTACAGAGTTCGATTCAGAGAACTGTTGTTGGCACAACTCTTTCACAATGGAAGTGGGACGCTCAACACCAAATGGCTGGAGAGCTTCATACACTTGGTCTTCTGAATAAAGATGAATATGAAGCTGACTCCATGGAAAGTCCTGCGTGTAAGAAGTTTTTTATGCACGGTCTCGGCCACTCACTCGGTCTCGGAGTACATGATCTAGCGCCCGGCGACGGGCCGCTCGAAGCTGGGTGGGTCATGACGGTTGAACCGGGTTTGTATCTTCCTGATGAGGGAATTGGCATCCGTCTGGAAAATGATGTTCTTGTCACTGAAAATGGGCCGGTCGATCTCTGTGGTGATGTCCCTCTTGAACCAGATGATGTTGAGGATTGGATAGCGTCCTCACAAGGCACGTGATAAACCCATCACGGGCCTTGGTTTCTTGCGTCCATCTGATCGTTGTGCTCCCTCTATCCGGGGTTTTTTGATCTCACTCGCACCAGATGCCCTCGTACCGTTTTTTTGGTACGATTTTAGACTGTCCCTTACCAAGGAGGTTTCCATGCGTGCTGTTGCCAAACGTTCTATGGCGTTGCTCGTTTCTCTTATTTTTGTGGGTGTCTTAACTATGGCCGCTGAATCAGAATCTGCCGATATTCCCCTTCCAACGTTGCCCGATGGCGCAGGACCAACTGACGCATCAGCTCCGAGTAGTTTCACCAAAACTGCTACCGGTCTTGAGTACCGTGTCTTACGTGCCGGCAGTGGTGAAAAACCAACAGCAGCGGACACTGTCTCCGTTCATTATCATGGTTGGCTCGACAATGGAACTGTCTTCGATAGTTCCTACAAGCGAGGTCAATCGATTGAATTTCCACTGAGCGGCGTCATTCCAGGATGGACTGAAGGTATGCAGCTCGTTGCCCAAGGTGGCATGATCGAACTCCAGATACCGAGCGCTATTGGCTACGGGGCTCGTGGTGCTCCACCTGTGATTCCACCAAATGCAACGTTGCACTTTGTGGTGGAACTGCTGGATGTGAAATAATGTGGAACCGCTGGGGTGAGTCAATATCGACTCACCCCAGCGGCTTCCTACATCTGGCCCCAGATTTCTGACAATGACCCGACGCCCTGCCACAAACAGGGTGTTTTTTTTCTGTTCGACGAATAGTGGAGTCTGTGTTCAGCAGCCTTTGCATCCGACTGCACTTCTCTTATGCATTGCGCAAAAGCAGGTGGGAAGCGTATGATGGGGTTCGAGACCTTCATCCTGTCGTGTGATTCCTTTCATCCCAAACTTCATATTTGACCATGTCTGCATCTCGTCGAGCATTTATTACGGGAATAAGCGGCCAAGATGGCTCATACCTTGCAGAGTTTTTGCTTTCCAAAGGTTATGAAGTTCACGGTATGCTTCGACGCACAAGTAACCTCTCCAGAACGCGTATTGATGGTTTGTTCGAGCAGGGTGCTGCATCGGATGGTTGTCTCCAGCTGCACTATGGCGACATGACTGATTCGATGAGTCTTGTTCGTCTTATTCGTGATATTCAACCAACCGAAGTGTATAACCTTGCCGCGCAAAGTCACGTTCGTATCAGTTTCGAACAACCAAACTACACGGCTGAAGTCTGTGCGCTTGGTGTTCTCGGAATGCTTGATGCTATCCGTGAGTTTCAACATCAGTCAGGCCAGAAGGTGCGTTTTTATCAAGCATCCTCATCTGAAATGTTCGGTAATGTCACAGAATCTCCACAACGGGAAACGACACCTTTTGCTCCACGGTCTCCTTATGGCGTAGCGAAACTATATGGCCACTGGATAACAGTCAACTATCGTGAGAGCTATGGTTTACACGCTTCTAGCGGGATTTTGTTCAATCATGAAAGTCCGCGACGGGGTGAAAACTTTGTGACCCGGAAAGTCACACAAGCTGCTGCTCGAATAAAACTAGGTCTTGAGAAAACCATTACGCTTGGAAATCTTGATGCCCGACGTGACTGGGGGTTTGCAGGTGACTTTGTGAAGGCAATGTGGTCCATGCTGCAGCAGGATACGCCCGATGATTATGTTATTGCTACAGGTTCATCGCACTCCGTTCGTGAACTTTGCCAGTTTGCTTTCGAACACGTTGGGCTCGACTACCGTGATTACGTCGAACATGATGTTCGGTTTGAGCGGCCAGCTGAAGTTGATCAGTTGCTGGGCGATGCCACGAAGGCTCAAGAAAATCTTGGCTGGAATCCCTCTGTTCGTTTTCAAGACTTAATTGTCATGATGGTTGAATCTGATCTGAAACGTGCAGTCGAACGACGCGAGACCTGACCCTCACACAAACGAACTGCACATGTCAAACCGTGAGATTTACCTCGACCACGCGGCAACAACACCTATTGATCCGATCGTGGCCGAGACGATTTCTCGGGTTCAGGCTGATTGCTTCGCAAATCCATCGAGTCCACATAGTGCTGGCAGACGCGCACACCACAGATTGGATGAAGCACGGGTCAAAATACTTGAAGATTTTGGCTGTCCGGATGCCACGCTCATTTTCACTTCCGGTGCGACTGAGGCAAATTATCTTGCTGTCCACGGACTGAGAAATCCAGAGCAGACTGCATTCGGGACGAGCCAACGGGATCACGAAAGCCTCCGGAATGCTGCACGTTCCCTTGCTACACACTCAGCAACCCAGACCACACTTCCACTTGATGCAAATGGTTGCCTTTGCAAAGAGAGTCTTCAGGCGTGGCTCCTTGCCACCGGCACAAGCAACCAGGGACGCCCTCGTCTTGAAAATACAGCCCACTCCCTATTCCTTTCGACCACGCTTGTGTGTGGACAAACAGGTGCTGTTGAAGATCTATCAGGCATTCAACGGCTGCTGGAAGCCACCACCACACCGTGCATCCTTCATATCGATGCAACCCAAGCCGTAGGGAAAATTCCAATCTCTTTTCCTGAAACTGGTGCTACCAGCCTCAGCTTCACTCCCCACAAGTTTGGTGGTCCACGCGGCGTTGGCTGTCTACTTATTAAGAAAGATGTTGAATGGGAGCCACTCTTCTCCGGTTCCCAACAACTCGAGATGCGTGGTGGCACAGAGCCAGTGGCCTTGATCGCTGGCTGTCAAGAAGCAGTTCATCAAGTGGTTACACAGCAACATTTAGAAGTATCACGGCTCGCGGTTTTGCAAGAGTCTTTTGAGTCTACTGTTTGTGAGATGGCTAGAGAGGTTGGTCTCAACCCATGTATTCTTTGTAAGAACACAACACGGAGTCCGCATATCTCGACAATTGCCTTTCCTGGCATTGACCGACAGGCTTTTATGATTGCGGCAGATCTTGATGGACTTGCCGTTGCAACGGGGACAGCATGTGCAAGTGGCTCTCAGGAGCCATCGCCGGCACTTGTTGCAATGAACCTTCCAAAGCCTGTCATTCAGTCGGCGATTCGTTTCAGTTTCGGTCGTACGACCCATGCGAGTGATCTCAAGACTGCCTCGGAGAAAATCTATCGCATTCTCCAAAAGAGTTCTGCAGTCCACCCGAATCATCACACGTAATTGCAGAAGACTGCAAGATTCCATAGCCTGACACCATCGGGGAGAGCCGAAAAGGAGATGGCTCTATTTTTATGGCACGGCGGCCGCACATCACCTCGAACTGTAATGTGGCCATCCAATGGCAGCTATCACGTCTATCCAGCCATTGTCTTTTGATCTCCTTGCTGGATTAACTTTTGATTTTTGTATTAAAAAAATAGTTGCTTCAGCGGCTCAATCTACATGCCCAACGCCAGAGCAACAGGGTCTTCTGGTTGTTGGCTTTGGTGGTCAAGACAATTCACGAGAAGACTGGCTACTGAATGCAATAAGGCTGTGGGAAAAAACGGTTTGTGACAATGCAACCGATAGTCCGTGCAGATCGTGGACACGGACAGAGGGTTCGGCCCTATCAACGGCGATCAAGAAATACCGCTCTGTAGGATCACTTGTGCCTGTACAGAGATTTCTACTACCAGATAATCAAATGGCGACCCGCTCGGACGATAGCTTGAACATGGTGGTTATTAACCGAATGGACCGTATTACAAAAAATGAATCAGATCAGTTCATGGCACGTCAATACATTGACCTTTTGCTTACACATTCCTCTCTTGTACTCGTGACTCTCCCGAACCATCCGTCAACTCTTGATTTACATCCCTCTCTTGCGTCACGACTGTCTGCGGGGTTTTTGCTTCACATTCCGAATGAGTCTTCTTCCACACAGCAAAGGAAGCGTGAGAAGAAGACTGCAAAGAGATTACAGACACGTCCGGGTCACGAGCACGACACCAAAACGCCACAAATATTTGATGCCAAGGCAACAGATACAGTCAACAGAATTATCTTCGCCGTGGCCAGACACTTTAGCGTGACGGAAAAGGATATTCGACACGGCTCTCAACGTCGATGTCACGTGCGGCCACGGGGTTTGGCTATCTACTGTATTCGAGAAATGACAGATTTAAGTAGCCATGACATTGGACGTTTCTTTGGTGGTCGTGATCATTCGACCGTACTCCATAGCTTGAAAGTCACCACAAAAATACTACAACAAGATCATGGAATGAAAGCTGACCTTCGAGCAATTCGAAGCCGATTACAACAACCGAATGTCTGTTGAGAATCATGTCGTGAAGCTGTTCGGTCTGGTGACGGCATTTTGTTGATTTCAGCGTTTGAGGGTATGTCGACATTTTTGAACAAACCTAAGATCACGCACACGCTAGAAACATGACACGTGATCATCAGAGAAACATGCTTGTTCTGAACCCGCCATGAAGAAGTCTTTGACCTCTTATTGGCTCGACACAATAGGTCAAACAACACGAAACAATGCATTGAATAAACAAAGAACCAACATTCTCTAAACAAAACTTCCACTGCCGTATACGTGTTTTAAGAATTTCTTCCAGTTCTTAAAATTCTCTTTTTTATAGCCCCAAAAGATGATCTCATACCATAACTACCGTGAGTTTTTCCACGGTTTTTCCTGAAAAGATTGTCTGTTGATGCCTCCTGTTACTCCTTTTACTGTCTTTCTTATTCTTTCTTCTACTTCTTTTTTCTTTTCTTATAGAAAGGAAAAGTAGAAGACATAGGGAGTGTTTCTCAATGCCGCGCATCACGGTATGGAAAAGACACCAAAACAAGTGGTTTCTAGACCAAAAAAATCTCATAAATCTTCTGTGAAACACGAAGAAATCAGGTAAATTGAGGGGTCCCCAGATTGAGCGGTATCCACGTATCGATCAAGGGTTTTACTTCGTCCTCTTTCTCGAAACAGTCCCCTCCACATGAACTTGCGATGTACACGTGAACCGCTTCTAGCAGCTCTTCAAACAGCCGCTGTTGTTGTGCCTACTCGGTCAACAAGGCCGGTCCTTACAAACGTAAAATTGGATGTCGATGGATCCACTGCAGTCCTTTCAGCCACGGATTTGGAAATAGGCATTCGTACTGAAATCGAAGGCGTAGAAACAACAGCAGCAGGAAGTGTGCTTCTGCCGAGCGGACGATTAATGGCAATCGTTCGGGAAAGTCCGCCAGGCACAACATTCGAGATCGAGTCCGATGGAAACGCGACGGTCGTCAAGGCTGCTCGAAGTCAATTTCGTTTACCTGCTGAAGATCCGGTTGAATTTCCATCAGTGGTGACCTTTCCGGCAGATGCCTGCTTTGAACTTTCGACACCATTGGTTCGTGAACTAGTTCGAAGAACAGTATTTGCAACTGACAACGAATCGAGTCGATACGCACTTGGAGGTGTTCTTCTCGAGTTAACTGATGCTACGGTAGTGGCTGTCGGAACAGATGGACGCCGCCTGGCAAAGATGGAGGGCCCATCATCGATTCAGGGCGGCGAACTGCCGGCTACTCAACCGATTGTTCCTGCTCGAGCGATGCAACTCATTGAGCGAAGCCTTGGAGATGCAGAGACACCTGTGAAACTTGCTGTTCAAGGAAGTGATGTGCTGATTCACACAGGACACACCACGATATCAGCACGGCTTGTAGAGGGAAGGTTTCCTCGATGGCGAGATGTTTTTCCAGATAGACCCGATGCTGTGCGCGTTAAAGTCGTAGCTGGACCTCTGCTTTCAGCCGTACGGCAAGCAGCCATTGTCACCAGCGAACAATCCAAAGGTGTTGACTTCGGATTTGAGTCAGGACAATTGGTTCTAGCTGGTCAGTCTGCAGAAAGTGGCCAGAGTCGTGTGGAAATGCCAATCGATCACAGTGGTGAAACGATACAGATCAAGCTCGACCCGCGCTTCGTAAGTGAATTCCTTCGAGTTCTCGATCCTGCAACTTCAATTGATGTCGAACTCACAGATGGGCAAAGTGCGTGTGTCTATCGAACTGAGGATGGTTATGGGTACTGTGTTATGCCGTTAGCGGCTGATTAGTACCGGCCTACAAAGGAATAGCCATTGTGCGTTCAGTGTCCCCACATTGGAAAACTAGCCGAATGACAGCCCCACGAGCCCTCGGAAATGTCCTGTCGAGGTTGATGGCACGGACCGGGTACGACCGGCAGCAAGGAAGTGATGCATTACGTTCTGCATGGGAAAGTGTCGCTCCAGAAAGTTTGCGAGGTGGTTCACAGGCAGGTGTTGTACGTCGAGGCGTTCTCGAAGTCTTTGTGACTCATTCAGCACTGGTTCAGGAAATGGGATTTCATAAACATGAAGTCATTCAAAAACTCCAGTCGTTGCTGCCATCCGAGGGAATTACTGATATCCGTTGTCGTCTCCTCATCGAAGCAGGCCAGAAGTAGCGTCGATATGTTTCGAGTCCTGTAAAACCGTTAACAAAAATTGTATCTCAACCCACTTAATCGTTTCGTGAAAGGTGTCCATGGCTGAATCAGCACCATCTCCTGCAGAGGATCCATCTGAAGCAGGTTACTCAAGTACTGACTTGAAGCATCTCTCTGACCGTGAGCATGTGAGAGAACGGTTTGGAATGTATATCGGTGACAACACGTCGCGAGGGCTGCATCATCTGGTCTACGAAGTTGTCGATAACTCTATTGATGAGTGTATGGCTGAATACGCTTATCGAGTGTCAGTGACGGTGAATGTTGACGGTAGTCTGACCGTTGAAGATGACGGACGAGGGATCCCTACGGGGATTCATGAGCAACTCTCTGAAGAGATGGATCGCGAAGTATCGACCCTTGAAGGCGTGATGACGGTTCTCAAATTTGGAGGAAAATTTGAGAAGGGTGCGTATCAGACATCCGGTGGTCTTCATGGTGTTGGTGTGACGGTTGTCAATTTTCTTTCTGAGTGGTGTGAGGTTGAGGTCGCACGAGACGGACATCTCTGGCAGCAGGAATATCAGCGCGGCGAGCCAACCGGACCGGTTCGGAAGATGGGTACCGCGACTTCGACAGGAACAAAAACAACATTTAAACCAGACCCTCAAATATTTCCTCAGACAAAATTTTCTTGGGATATCCTTGCTCGCCGCTTGCAGGAATTAGCATTCCTCAATTCTGGTGTGCGCATAGGCTTTACCGATGCTTCGAGCGGTCAGACAGAGGAGTATCACTATGAGAGGGGTGTTGAAGAGTTTGTTGAGTGGCTGAACAGGTCAAGTGATGCCGTCCATCCCGATGTCATCTGTCTCAAAGGTGAAACAGAGGGTGTCTCCTGGGACATAGCCCTTCAATACACCGGCGACTTTACTGAGAACGTGCACAGTTACGTGAATAATATTTCCACAAATGAAGGCGGAACGCATGTTTCTGGTTTTCGCTCAGCGCTTACTCGAAGTCTGAATTCATACGGTAAGAAGACAGGAATCTATAAGGATTTAGTACCAACAGGTGATGATGTGCGGGAAGGGATCACAGCTGTTGTGAGTGTGCGAGTCGCTGAGCCACAATTTGAAGGGCAGACAAAAACCAAACTTGGCAATAGTGAAGTCGAGAGCATCATCACCTCAGCCGTGGGTGAGTTCCTTGGGAAATATCTTGAGGAACATCCCAAGAGTGCAAAAGCTATTGTCCAGAAAGGTGTCCTGGCGGCTGAAGCGCGTACCGCTGCTCAGAAAGCAAAAGCACTCCTGCGTGAACGGAAAGGTGCACTCTCGGGTGGTGGTCTACCAGGAAAGCTTCGTGACTGCACAAGCAAAGATGTCGATAAATGCGAACTCTATCTCGTCGAGGGTGATTCAGCAGGTGGCTCGGCCGAAGGTGGCCGTCTACGTGAATATCAGGCAATTCTCCCTCTTCGGGGAAAGATTATCAATGCGTACAAAAGTCGTGAGGACAAGGTTCTTGCGAACGAAGAAGTGCGTAGTGTTATTTCGGCAATTGGCGCAGGCATTGGGCCTGAAGCAGACCTAACAAAGCGACGATACGATAAAGTCGTCATTATGACAGATGCTGATGTTGATGGTTCCCACATTCGTACACTCTTACTGACCTTTTTCTACAGACAGATGTACCAACTGGTTGTATCAGGCCATGTCTATGTTGCGCAACCACCACTGTTTCGTGTACGGAATAAGAAGCATGTGTACTATGTGCAAACAGAAGAAGAAATGAAACAACAACTGCTTGACCAAGGCCTCGGAGAAGGTGTCTTTATGCCTGGTGATGGGCGTGAGTTAGCCGGCGAAGAGATGCAGAAACTCTGTCGGACGTTGGCAGGGTTAGAGGACGCCCTCGTTGCTCTTGAGCGTCGAGGAATTAGTTTGCGTGATCACGCGGATCGCCGCGATTCGGAGACCAAAAAGCTCCCGATGTATCATGTCTTTTTTGGTGCTGAAGAGCATTGGTTCACGAGTCGCGACCAGCTCGAGTCATTTGTTGAATCAAAAGAGAAGATCACAGGCGGTGAATTAGAGGCTGGAAAAGCAGATGAAAATAAGCCAGGAGGGGGTGGTGCAGCCAATCCGGAATCCGCTGAACATCAACTCATCGTTATCGATCTTCATGAGGTTCGTAGTATCAATGCGGGGCTTGCGGAGCTTGATTCTATGGGGTTTGGAATTGAGTCTCTCATGCCTGAGGACCGAACGGGTACAGAAGATCCTCGCTATCTGTTGCGTCGTGGTGAGAATAAAATCGGACTTGATGACCTGCGAGGTCTCCTCGCTGCTGTGAGGCGTGCTGGTGAGAAAGGTTTGGCAATTACCCGTTTTAAGGGTCTGGGTGAAATGAACGCTGAAGAACTTCGGGAAACAACCCTCGATCCATCAAATCGAACACTTCTTCGTGTCACCATGGAAGATGCTGCAGCCGCTCACGAACTCTTCCGTACGTTGATGGGAGAAAAAGTCGAGCCTCGTCGGGAGTTTATAGAGCGGAACGCTCTCGATGTCAGAAATCTTGATGTGTAACAAAGAGTTATATGTCTTCATCAAGAATTTTGATTTTGATATTTTTAAGCCAGACCGCATAGCCATGGTCTTGGAATGCGAATCCTCCGTACGCAGATCGCTTGCCAGCCGCGTCCTCATTGAGGTCGGCCCGGTTTACGACTTCACCATTGATTGAAACAGTAATCTGATTGTTGATGCATCGAACATGCATATGGTTCCACTGTTGTGCAGGTTTTGAAGCATTCTTCTTTGGTGCATGACCGGGAATTATTCCTCCAGCAGCATGGTCCCCAAGTTCGGGCTTGGACCAAAGGCTATTCTCGTAAAGTTGTACTTCTTTATGATTCCGATCCTGGAGTTGTGAAAGATCTGGAATGTGGAAATAGAGACCACTGTTCTGACTCGTACGCCAATCAAAATCAATTTCAAAATCGGTGACGCTGACATCCTTTAAGACAAGATAGTTCTCATAGTTTTTCCAATGTTTGTATTCACGTTCAGGAAGGTGGATCACGCCATCGTCTTGCAATGTCCACGCACCCTTTGTTGTCCAGTTATCTGACAGCTTCCTACTGATAAGAGGAACCCAATCAGAGGCCAAGAGCGAACTGCCCGTCATAGAAAACGCACATGCAAAAAAATAGATCCAAAAAACATTCTGTACTTTGTTCAGTAACATGCGGTGATCCTTATGTGAAAATGACTGTGGCTTCTTCAGAGATTTGGAGTAACAGACGCTATTGGAGGTAGATAGTGCCACGTATCGAAGGTCGCTGCCTGACCGTAATAGTGTCCGTTCTCATCAGAAATATTCCAGATGATAGCCTGATCAATCTCAAAACGTTTTCCAGTCTTGGAAACTCGAATGCCCGAATAATCATCGATATATCCATTTCTTCGAGTTCTGTCCAGCAGCCGTTCCCGTTCATTTCGATGAACCGGTTCAGCTGTTTGTCGAGATGGTGTTTGAATGAACTCTTCCCAGGTCATTTCCCAGAGGCAGAGTGCTTTCTTGTTCCCATAATTCAGTACGGGGTTATTTTCCTGGCCATGTGAAACAACAACAAATGGCGCATCAAATAAACTGCGAGTCTGTTCTTCACGACTGCCATTGCGCACAAGCAACTCCCTTCCTGTAAGGGAAGAAAATGAATTTAAAAGGAGTTCAACGTGGTGGAGAATATCTTGCATAACAGAACTCATACGAATGACATTAATTCACAGATTCGAGATGCATGTACTCCATACAATTAGACAGAGGGATCTTATTATGACAAATCATAGTGCTATGAATCGAGGCAGTATGCTTTTTGCTACATGCATTATGTCTTTTGTGTGGAACAGCCCCGATGTCTTTGCCCAATCAACACAAGACGTTGTATTTCAGGATGATTTTAGTGACGGCAGTACTCGATGGGAAACAACAGACGCTGGCTCGTGGACACTCACGAACCAGAATGACCGCACAGCTTGGGGACTCAATAAGCGGAAGAGCGAGTATCAGCCGAAGGTTCGGAGCCCGCATAATATTGCATTAGTCCGAGACCTTGATCTCACCGATACTGTTATTGAGTTTGAAGTCAAAAGTACTCGTGACACCGGAAACCATCGTGACTGCTGTGTATTCTTTCAGTATAGAGACCCTGAACATTTTTATTATGTTCACCTTGGTGCAAAGCCGGATCCGCATAGTGGGCAAATTATGATTGTTGACGGAGCACCTCGTCGAGCATTAACGACAAACAAGAATCCGGTTCCATGGGACGATCAATGGCATCACGTGAGGCTCGAACGAAATACGGTGAGTGGAAAGATAGCAGTGTTCTTCGATAACATGAAAACCCCCCTTATGGAGGCACGCGATAAAACATTTACATCAGGCAGAGTTGGTATTGGCTCATTCGATGACATGAATGACTTCTCTCGTGTAAAGATCTATGGGCAGAGAGCGAGTACAGAGCGGTAGTCTTGCGAATACAACGTTCCTCATGTGAAATACGATGGTTCTATTCAGACCACACTATCTCGAAGAGGAGCTGCACCCGATGGCAAAGCAGTCAGTCGCCGACCTTGATCCCACTGGTAAAATCGTTCTTGTCCGTGTTGATTTTAATGTCCCACAGGACAGTGATGGCACAATAACCGATGATCGTCGGATTCGTATGGCGGTTCCAACCATACGATCTATTATTGACCGTGGGGGAAAAGCGGTTCTTATGAGCCATCTCGGTCGGCCGAAGGGTGAGGTAAACCCTAAACTTTCACTTGCCCCCGTAGCCAAACGTTTGGGCGAATTGCTCGGAAAACCAGTAGTTCTTGCGGCTGATACCGGAGGGAAGGACTCAACAGAAAAGGCACATGCATTGTCGACCGGTGATGTTCTGGTGCTGGAAAATGTTCGGTTTAATCCAGGAGAAAAAAAGGGAGATGACGCGAGCTATGTTGCGGGTCTTGCTGGCCTGGCAGATGCCTACGTAAACGATGCTTTTGGAACGTGTCATCGGACTGAAGCCAGCATGTACGCTGTTCCAAAAACCATGAAAGAATCAGGCAAGCCAGCGGTTGTTGGTTTTTTGGTTGAGAAAGAAATTCAGTATCTTTCAGATGCTGTTGGCCAACCGAAGCGACCGTTTGTTGCGATTCTTGGTGGCAAAAAAGTGAGTGATAAAATTGCTGTTATTACAAATCTTTTAAAAATTTGTGACCATGTTTTGATTGGTGGGGCAATGGCGTATACGTTTTCTCTTGCTCAGGGTGGGAAGACGGGCGATTCTCTTGTAGAGCCAGATAAACTGGAATTAGCAAAGCAACTTATCCGTGATGGCGGAGACAAACTCGTTCTCCCGGTAGATACCCAGTGCGCCGATGACTTTTCACCAGATGCCAATAAAAAAATAGTGAAAGCCGGAGAAATTCCTGATGGCTTCGAGGGTCTTGATATTGGCCCCGATACGGCCACGAGGTACGTTGAAATTATTCGCGGCGCAGGCACAGTTGTCTGGAATGGCCCGATGGGTGTATTTGAAATGCCACCTTTTGATGCAGGTACAAAAGCAGTTGCTGACGCCGTTGCCAGTGCAACAGCGAGTGGTGCAATCACGATTATTGGTGGAGGTGATTCAGCAGCCGCTGTTGAGCAACTTGGATATGCTGAAAAAGTAAGCCATGTCTCAACAGGTGGTGGAGCCTCCCTCGAAATGCTTGAAGGCAAGGCATTCAAGACAGTTGATATCCTTGATGAGTGAATGAATCAAGGGAGTAGGCTCGGCACTTTTCTCTCAACAGCAATTTCATCTCGAAATGTGCTGAAGTGTTTCAGACTATGTAGAGCACACTGCTTCTCATAAAAAAAGACAGTTGCGGGAGAAAAAGCTCTTCCGCAACTGTCTTTTCATGAGCCTCTGTTTTACTTAGCTGCATCCCATGCTGTTGCCACAGTTATGGCAGAGGTAGCAGTTGCCATTTCGGACAGTAATCGATCCGCAGTTATCACAGGCAGGGGCGTCAATCTGAAATTTTGCAAACTGACTCTGCCTGTCATCGGCACTGGCTTCGGGGTTGTCTGCCATTCTCAGCCCAGCACGCTCAAGCAGGGCAGCTGTTGTTCCATCCTGCCCTTTTCTTTTCGGAGCTGAGAGTGTCGCTGCCCGAGCGGTAACGGTGGCTTTCCCGTTTCGCCCACTTGGGTGTCGACCCCTACCTGTGGTGAGTTGTCCGCTGGAGTTGTGTTTTCCATTTGTGGCTTCCTGCCCATTTGCATGCCCGCTCGCCTTCGTGGCGGCGGGCTTGGACTCACTCTCTCCATCATCTCCTGCAGCGGCCTCCCCACCACTGCTACTGCCCGCGGGTCGATTTGCTTCACGGTAACCAGGCAAGAACTCGGTTCCCATCCAGCGGAAGATATAGTCCACCAAACTCTTTGCGACAGGTATATCAGGATTTTTGGTGTAGCCCCAAGGTTCAAACCGGGTGTGCGAAAACTTCTTGGTATAGACCTCAAGGGGAACACCATATTGCAGGCTCATGGATACAGCTGTTCCGAAGGAGTCCATTAACCCACCAATCGTGCTGCCTTCTTTTGCCATTGTGATGAAAAGTTCACCAGGCCGACCGTCATCGTAGAGACCAACTGTGATGTAGCCTTCATGCCCACCAACATTGAACTTATGAGTCACACTTCTTCGCGTGTCGGGCAGACGTTCTCGTCGCGGTGCAGCGACGGCCTTTTCTGCATTCTTATCACTCTCGGTACTCGTACCCAGTGGTTGACTTTCTTTTGATCCATCCCGATAGATTGCAATTGCCTTTAGTCCAAGCCGCCAGCCTTCGACATACGCACCGGCAATATCCTCTGGAGTCGTTTCACGAGGCATGTTCACCGTTTTTGAAATGGCCCCTGAAAGAAACGGTTGGGCTTCTGCCATCATCTTGATATGTGCTTGCCAAGCGATAGACCGTTTCCCAAGGCGAGGCTTAAAAGCACAATCAAAGACCGTTAAATGCTCATCTTGTATCTCAGGACAGCCTTCGATGGTGTCATTTTTATCGATGTAGGCAAGAATATTTTCAACTGCTGGTTCGTCATAACCAAGCTTTCTCAATGCCAGAGGTACTGTCTGATTGACAATCTTGAGCATGCCACCACCAGCGAGTTGCTTGTATTTGACAAGAGCAATATCTGGCTCAATACCGGTCGTATCACAGTCCATCAAAAAGCTAATGGTACCTGTTGGAGCGAGCACTGTTGCCTGAGCATTCCGATAGCCATGCTGTCGACCATCTGCGAGGACATCATCCCAAATCTGACGCGCCGCATCCCGTAAATGTGCTGGGCAGGCATCATCAATTTTTTCAACAGCGTCACGGTGCATCTGCATGACACGAAGCATTGGTTCACGATTTGCCGCAAAGCCTTCAAATGGACCAACTGCACTGGCGAGCTCGGCACTCGTGCGATTGGCTGTACCGTGAAGAATTGCGGTAAGTGCTCCACAAATGCCGCGACCAGCGTCTGAGTCGTAAGCCATGCCATCAGCCATGAGCAGACTTCCCAAATTGGAATAACCAAGACCAAGTGGTCGATAGAGATGGCTGTTTTTGGCAATACGTGCCGTTGGATAGCTGGCGTGATCAACAAGAATTTCTTGTGCAATCAGAAAGACTCGACACGCGGCAGTAAATCGCTCAACGTCAAATTCGCCATCGGGCTTTCGGAACTTCATGAGGTTGATACTTGCCAGGTTGCATGCAGTATCGTCTAGAAACATGTATTCAGAGCAAGGATTGCTCGCATTGATTCGGCCAGAATTCGGACATGTGTGCCAGCGGTTAATGGTCGTGTCATATTGCACACCAGGGTCGCCACATTGCCATGCACACTGTGACATACGGTCTATGATTTCATTGGCTTTATAGGTTGGGCCAGCCTTCGATGAGTCTGTCACCCAACGAGTCGTCCACGAGTCATTCCGCTCGACTGCTTCCATGAATTCATCAGTTAATCGAACTGAGAGGTTCGCATTCTGGAATAAAATAGAGCTGTATGCTTCACCGTTGAAATTGGCGTCGTAACCACCTTTCTCAATCAGAACACGAGCTTTCTTTTCTTCTCTGGACTTGCACTCGATGAAATCCATGATGTCCGGGTGAAAAACCTTAAGGGACTGCATTTTTGCAGCACGTCGTGTCTTCCCGCCACTTTTGACGACACCAGCAATCTGGTCATAGACCCGCATGAATGAAAGTGGGCCGGATGGACTGCCACCTCCCGAGAGCTTTTCTTTTTGGCTTCGAAGGGTCGTTAGGTCGGTGCCAGTGCCAGAGCCAAATTTGAACAACATGGCCTCGCTACGAGCCAATTCCATGATGTCTTCCATATTGTCTTGGACACTTTGAATGAAGCAGGCACTTCCTTGTGGGTATTCATAGGGATTATCGGGTTGTGTCACGTCCTGACTGGCCTCATCCCAACACCAATTACATTTGGATCCCTGCACACCATATTGATGATAGAGCCCGACGTTAAACCATACCGGAGAGTTGAATGCACCATGCTGGTGAACACACAGCCATGCCAGGTCACGATAGAAGTTTTCACCATCCTCAGGCGTCTTGAAATATCCGTCTGCAATGCCCCAATCTGAAATGGTACGAGCAACACGATGGATCAGTTGCTTGACTGAATGTTCTCGTTCTGGAGTGTGAATTTCACCATAAAAATACTTGCTCACGACAACGTTGGTAGCCAGTTGGCTCCACGCTGCTGGAATTTCACACGCAGACTGCTCAAAGAGAAGTTGACCATTTTCACCCTTGATGGCTGCTGTTCGAAGCTCCCACTCTGTTGTGTCAAAAGGACTCTCAGCCTCAGTTGGACAGAATGTTGATTCAATTTCGATTGCCACTCGTTCGGGAGTCGACTGCGGGCCGCCAGTTCCGGAAGTTTCTTGTGAATGTGAGGCAGACGAAGCGACTTGAGTGGATGAATCGAACTGAGTCATGGGCAAAACTCCTAATAATGTGATGGTCTCAAAAAGACCTAACAAAGTGTACTCGCGTATAGGTTCTCAACAACTGGTATCGACCGACATACGCGTCTGGAGTGAATCCTTCACTCCGTTAAATTCCATAAAAACGTTACAAAGATAAAAGGCAGTTCCATCTGCACGCTATCGCAAGATATTGTGGTGTTTACTACTTCGACCACTTGATATGGCAGGGGCGTGAATGTAGCGGGCTGACAGCACACGTCAAGCAGAAAAAATGGAACCCCTATGAACACCCTATTTGGTGAGTTTTGGAACGTCCCGAGAGGTCTTCGAGCAGGTATTTGTTCCAAACAAAAAGTAGTTCTAAAGAGGGGATCATCTGCTTTTTGCCTGGTTGCGGAGGGACACCGTGTTGCAGAGGCAGTGTTTCCGCTTCATCTTTTTGCCGACGCCTTGAAGACGAATCAGTGATAATGCAAAAAGAGATGGATTCCGACAGTGGGAGGGAGTCTGAGTACTCCTTGTGAGCGGCGTGAGGAAGGTCGAAAATGAGCGAGAATCAACAGCTAGCAACAATCCGTGTCCTTTGTCTTGTTGGTGATGCCTATGAAGATCTGGAACTCTGGTATCCAAAACTACGAATTGAAGAAGCGGGCGGACATGTCACACTTGCTGGCCGGCAGCAGGGGTATGAATATGCTGGAAAACATGGCTATCCATGTGTAAGCGATGCCGCGATCGGAGACATGGAAGCGGAGGATTTCCATGGCATTCTCGTTCCAGGAGGATGGATGCCTGATAGCCTGCGTCGCGACCCAAAAGTGCTCCAACTTGTTCGGGACTTTGCGAACCATGGCAAGCTTGTTGCGGCTATTTGTCACGGTGGCTGGATCCCAATATCTGCTGGTGTCTACCGTGGCGTACGAGTGACAGGAAGTCCTGGTATTCAAGACGATCTCATCAATGCCGGAGCTATCTGGGAAGATACTCCGGTTGTCGTTGATCGACATTTTGTTTCTAGTCGGCGACCGAGTGATCTTCCGGCCTTCGCGTCAGCGATCCTCAGTGTGTTGTCTGACACGACATGATTGTTTCAACGCCATGAGGAGACAGAGCATCAGGTGTTTGGTGGATCGCAATGAAAAGTGTTCCTGCAACGGTTCAACGTGATCATGCATAAAACAACTTTCCAGTGTTGTGTTGTTTTGGTTTTGATGTTCACCATTTCCATGACGACTGGCTGCCAGCAGCAGTCTTCGCCCTACTTTGGGACTGTCAAGCCGCGGCATGGTCCACTAGAACTCTGGATCAATAATTCGAGTGAACCAGAGTGGCTCGATCCTGGCCGATGCTCGGATAGCACAGGTGGCGAGATCATCTGGAATACGTTTGAGGGACTGGTCCAGGCCCACCCCGCTACCCTGAAGCCACTCCCAGCAATTGCAACGCATTGGGACATATCAGATGACGGACGGGTGTACAGATTTTATCTTCGCCCATCGTTCTGGTCAGACGGTCACCCCCTCACGGCAGATGACTTTGTGTTTGCGTTTCAACGTCTTGTTGATCCACAAACAGGAAGTAAATATGCCAGCAATGGTTTTATTTTTCAGCAAGGTCTAGCGATTAGTCGGGGTGAAGCTGCAGTCAATAGCCTTGGTGTCCGAGCACTTGATTCACACACCTTGGAAATTGAGTTGGTTGATCCCCTGCCATACTTTCTCAACTTCCTGAGTTTCTACTCGTTCATGCCCATTCCACAGCACCTTCTCCAAAATCTTCAGAAACGTGGTATTGACCAAGATCTGTGGACGCGACCAGAACATGTTATCTGTAATGGAGCGTTTCGGATGACAGACTGGCAGTTTCGTCAGCACATGACGTTTGAAAAAAATACGAAATATTGGGATGCGGCTTCTGTCAAACTCGATCGTGTCCGCGTTGCCATGGTGGAAAGTTCGACGACGGCAATGAATATGTATGTTGCTGGGGAGTTTGATTGGCCGGGCGGAAGTACGTCACTTCCTGCTGAATTTATGGATCAGCTCAAGAGGTACAAAGATTTCCATAGCCACCCCTACTTAGGTGTGTATTTTTATTGGATCAACACCACGAAACCCCCGCTCGACAATCCCCTGATTCGCCGAGCGTTGTCTCTTGCGATTGATCGTGACTCACTTGTTCAACATGTGACACGTGGTGGACAAATAGGTTCATCAGATCTTGTGCCTGATGGTCTTGCTGGATACGAAGGACTTCATCTTCCAGTCTATGATCCTGTTGAGGCTCGGCGACTGCTTGCGGAAGCAGGGTACCCAAAGGGTCAGGAACTGCCAGGAGTCACGCTATCGTTCAATACGTCCGAAGGTCATAAACAAGTTGCCGAAGCGATTCAGGCGATGTGGCAACAGGAACTTGGGATTACTGTGGAATTAGAGAATCAGGAATGGAAAGTTTTTCTGGCGAATGCTGAGCAAATGAATTTTCAAATTTCTCGGATGGGTTGGATTGGTGATTATGCAGATCCATATACATTTTTGGAGCTTCTTACCGGTGACTGTGGAAACAATCACTCGAACTGGTCAAGTAAGGCATATGACGCTTTGTTAGAGCAAGCCAATCAACACAATGATCCAGAAGAGCGGCTCAAGATATTA
>JADHSL010000035.1 GCA_016776925.1 Pirellulales bacterium
TTCTTGATGAAGCATCAGCAACAATTACTGATGACGGGAAAGTCGGTTTTGTAGGACGAAATGGTGCCGGGAAAAGCACCCTGCTCAAGGTAATCCTGGGCGAAGAGGAACTCGATGGCGGTGAGATTATTCACCACCCACGTTTACGACTCGGTTACCTCCGTCAACATGATCCATTCCAGCCGGAAGAGTCTGCACTTGATTTCCTTGTACGCGATAGCAACCAACCCGACTGGAAATGTGGTGAGGTCGCCGGTCAGTTTGAGCTGAAGGGCGATTATCTACACGGGCCAGTGCGAGAGCTTTCTGGCGGCTGGCAGACACGTGTTAAGCTCGCTGCCTTGCTCCTTCATGAACCTAATCTGCTGCTACTGGATGAACCAACAAACTTTCTCGACCTGCGAACGCAGGTACTTCTGGAGCATTTTCTCCGAAACTTCAGAGAAGCTTGCCTGATTGTTTCCCATGATCGTGGTTTTCTCACTGCCACATGTGATCGAACACTCGACCTCTCTCGCGGAAAACTCACAACGTATCCTGGCAAAATTGATTCATTTCTCGATCAACAGCGAGAACAGCAAGAACATCTGCAGCGAGTCAATGCAACCACACTCGCGAAGAAGAAACAACTCGAACGGTTCATTAACAAGAATCGGGCAAAAGCCTCGACCGCCTCTCAGGCTCGATCCAAAGCAAAACAACTCGAGCGGCTCGAACTCGAAGAATTGGAGTCGGCCTCACCAACAGCTGCAATACGATGCCCCGAAGTGAGCCCACGACAGGGTGCGGCGCTCCGCTGTCAGGATGTCGCAATTGGATACGATTCTCAGAAGGTTGCAGAAGAAATCTCATTGGAGATTGATCATGGCGCCCGAGTTGCCATCGTAGGTGATAATGGACAAGGGAAAACCACCTTTCTTCGAACGGTGGTCGGCTCGCTCGACGCGATTCACGGGCGTATCAAGTGGGGCTATGGATGTGACGTTGGGACGTACGCACAGCACGTGTACACGACGCTTCCCGAACACGAGACAGTTCTTGACTATCTGCAGCGCGTTTCTGCGATGGGTACACCCACACAGCGAATACTCGATCTGGCTGGCGCTATGCTATTTCGGGGCGCAGCCGTTGAAAAGAAAGTCAAAGTGCTCTCTGGCGGTGAACGTGCCAGACTGTGTTTGGCCGGTCTGCTACTAGGCGGATTCAATATTCTTGTGCTTGATGAGCCGGGAAATCATCTCGACGTCGAAACCGTTGAGGCGCTTGGCCACGCTCTCTGTGCCTATGAAGGTACGGTTATATTTACCAGCCATGACAGGACGTTTGTGCGTGCGGTTGCTACGAATGTCATTGAGGTTGCAGCAGGACGAGTGGTGCATTACCCCGGGTCCTACAAACGGTATGTCGAGAAGATTGAACAAGAAGTCGATGATGCAGAAGGCCTTCGAGCATCTCAGCACGCGGTCGGTGCTGCACGTGGTAAACGTCAAAGTAACAATGGGCAAGATGGGCGCAAACGACGCAAGACTATTGCGTCTCTCGAGAAGGCAGTAGCCAGGCTGGATGCTGAGAAGCAAAAGAAACGCACGCTCATGGAGGCAGTCACAGATCCAGAAGAAGCCATGAAACTCCATAGTGAACTGCAAGCAGTAGAGAAAGAACTTGCTGCCACAGAGGATCAATGGCTATCGCTTCAGGAGGAAGCCGACGTTTAAGCATTCCGGAATTTCAAAGCACAAACAAACAGCCTGCTCGCAGAAACGTTTCAACTGCCGTTAACGGTGCGTCAAGCCAATCTGGTCGATGTTGGGCTTCATAAGCAAGTTCATAGATGGCTTTGTCAAGCATGAAGGTGGTCAAGAGGCTTTCGGCTTCGCCTTTGGTGTCAGGATAAAAACACTGCCCATACGCACTTTCTGTGTAGGCCGTGAGAAATGCTCGAGTGAGATCAGTAGCCTTTACTTGCGTCTCACTATTTTCTGGCCTGTGACAAAGATAGTCAAAAGAACGGCTCATGCCCGCAAGGTCCTTGAAAATGCTTGTCTTTTTACGTCGCTCTGCCAGTGTTCGCCGCGGTTCTCCTTCGAAATCAATCACATGAAGTGTTTGATCTGATTGATCAATCAGCAGTTGCCCAAGGTGATAGTCTCCGTGCACACGAATGTACGCAGCTGTTTGTTGGATGCGTGCCACGACCTCGAGTGCATCCAGCACGCGCTGCTGATTCGCAAGAATATCATTCAACCTCTGCTGAAATAGCGAGGGTACGTAAGCAGTGCTGAGCAAGTCCCACACACTTCGGGCATGCTCCGTCATTGAGCAGGCAGTTTCCCATCGTTCCTTCTCTGAGGGTATCTGTGGAGAAAATGCAGAGTCCTTAGTGCTTGCAAGTGCTTCGTGCATGCCTGCTGTGAGTATTCCTATGCGACGAGCAATGTCCAACAGTGCGTCATTTGCATTCACGCCTTGCAAAAGTGCTTGTCTGAAATATTCCCAAGCGTCTATTGATGGGGTAATCGCTTGGTGCACTGTTGCCACCGCCCCGCCCTGCTCTTTTTTAGTGGGAATGTACTCGAGCCAACCCACCAAAGCCGGTGCCCCTGACCACCCGCAGTGTGTCAGGTGAAGGCCCACTTCAACTTCAGGTGCGATGCCCATGTGATACGTGTGAAGGAATTTGCTTGCATAGTTGATGGTAGTGCCATTGGCGTCTTGAGTGGAGATGAGTGTCGAGGTGTTCGTTGTGTCCTCACCAAGTGGAGAAGTGGAGAGATTGTTTGTGAGAGGGGCTTCTCCCACCTGTTGCTGGAGCGAATGCCCAACAAATCTACCCACCGTGGTTTGTAGTGTTCCGCCGCTTTGAATAAGTTCAAGCAGCCACTCGCTTACAGCGGCGTCTGTCGTTGCATCACGACATGTCGGCATAGCGTGCTGGTCGGGAATGAACTGAACGATCGCAAGAACGGTTGTCTCGCCTCTACCGGTCTCGAATCGAATGCACGCAAGCTGAATCTTTTCACCATCCTCTGTACGGGGAGGCAGGTCAATGCAATCAATCGAACGCAACTGCGTCTTGATATCACGTAGGTTTTTGGCACTGAACCAACGGCAGCGGGGCAGCCATGCTGCGAATGCCTCAACGTGCGACGTATTGTGTAAAGTCATGGATTATTCGACTGCAGCGATGCTATCGGGATTTGGTGAGAGCCGGAGCACGATGACTGGGTCGGTGGGTGTGCATGTCACCTGAAAGTCTTTGAGTGGTTTCGTCGAACGTTCGCCTGTGAGAAGATCAGTGACGGCAAGAGTAGTCGGTGAGGATTCTCCAAAATGGCCCGGTGTCAGTTCAACGGTATCTGTTCGGGATTCTTCTGGTTCGAGATTTACCACAATTAGCAGGTGATTGTGGGTAGTTGGATCGTGTCGGGACCAGGCCAGCAGAAATGGATTATCGGTTGTTTCAATTACTGGAGGTGAATGGTCACGAACGGCAGCCTCGGTCTTTCGGATTTCATTCAGCCGGGTGATGAACGGAGCAAGCGTGTGTGGGGCCTGACGGTCCCACAGTTTGATCTCATACTTCTCAGAATCGAGATACTCTTCACTCCCTGGCTCACGCGGCTTCGCATCTTGTAGTTCCATGGCGGGTCCATAGATGCCCCAGTTGCCAACAGACAGTGCAGCTAATGCCAGACGGACCATAAACATTGGTCGCCCACCACGTTGAAGCGTCTCATGAAGAATGTCTGGCGTATTCGTGAAAAAGTTTGGCCGAAAATAGTCGGCAACAGGAGGCGAGGTGACTTCCTCTAGGTACTCTGCCAACTCCTGCTTTTCAGTCCGCCACGTAAAGTAGGTATAGCTTTGTGTAAATCCAACTTTGGCGAGGCGATACATTGTCTTCGGTCTGGTAAAGGCCTCAGCCAAAAATAGAACGTCCGGATGCGTCCGCCGGACATCAGCAAGAAGCCATTCCCAGAAATCAAAGGGTTTTGTGTGTGGATTGTCGACACGGAAGATCCGGACGCCCTGGCTTATCCAAAACTCCAGAATTTCACGCACCGCATTCCAGAGTTCCTGCCATGCCTCGGTTTCAAAATCGAGTGGGTAGATATCCTCATACTTTTTCGGGGGATTTTCCGCGTAGCGAATGGATCCGTCAGCCCGATGACGAAACCACTCTGGGTGGTCGGTCACCCATGGATGGTCAGGTGAACATTGCAGCGCAAGATCGAGTGCAAGTTCCATGCGCCGCTCGCTCACCGCATGCCGCAGCGCCTGAAAGTCATCGAGCGTGCCGAGATCAGGATGGATATCCATGTGACCGCCTGCAGTCGATCCAATCCCCCATGGACTGCCCACATCCTCTGCGTCAGCCTCGACAGAATTATTTTTGCCTTTACGAAATGATTGCCCAATTGGATGAATGGGTGGAAGGTAAAGAACATCGAACCCCATTGATGCGATGTAGTCAATTTTCTTCGCAAGATCGCACAGCGTGCCATGCGCGCCTGGTGAACCCCACGAACGCGGGAAGGCCTCGTACCATGCGCCGACAGCTGCTCGTTCACGTTCAACACAGATGCGGCGTGAACTATCGAGCCAGGTATCTTCAGAGTGGCAAGCGTGTGCGGCCATTAACGATGCCAGTTGGTTACTACAGGCGGTGGAATATCCGTCAGGGCCCGTTAATGCGGATTTCATCTGGCTGAGTTGTTTGGCAACATCAGTGGGTGCTGATTGAAGAACACTGTCTATGAGTTGTTGTCCTTCAATCATTTCATCACGCAGATCATCTCCCGCATTCTTGCGCCGCTTCAGGTCGCGCAGCCACGTTTGAAAACGGTCCACTCCAACACGTACGGTGTACTCCCAGGTCCCAAGCTGGTCCGGCGTAAAGGCCGCCTCCCACCGGTCATTCCCAACGTCGGCCATCGGAATGGTTGTCCAAGATCCATGATGGGGCCCACGGATATAGAGCGCGCAGGACAGGACATCGTGTCCGTCGCAGACAATATCTGCAGCGACTGTGGCTGGCCGATGGACAATGCGTTTTGCCTCGAAACGACCGCTGTCAACGTCAGGGAATATTTGATCTATCGCAATGCGACGCGCTGGTTTCATGATCGTCCCAACGCGTGTTGTTGTATGGGTTCTGTTGAATCAATTAAGGTTGGCATCTTTCACTGTCATTTTTGTACCTATCGAGTCCCGCAAGGTGTTTCGGTTTCTCGCTTAGGGAAAAAAGGAGCTGTTGCTTGGTTTTCCGTTATCTTACGTTTGTGCCACGACCGATTGTATGACGATATACCAATGAGTGTGTAATCAGTAGCGAAGCGTTGCGGCAATTATCGAGAAAATGGGAATTCGTATGGACCTGCAATCATGCCCATCGTATGGGAGAGAGGTTAAGGGTCTGCTTAGGAAGTTCATAGGGAACATTATCGGGCTGCACAAGTGTCTCAGGCACAAGGGTGTAAGGAATGAGTGATCTGCCACTGCTTGAACAAAAATATGATCTGACGGACGACCAACGGGTTCGATTCCGAGAAGACGGATTCTTAAAAGTATCGAATGTCTTTGATGCGGCAACACTGCGCTATCTCGAACCAGAGATTACCCGACTTACCTTCACTCATAACCAACTTGATGGCACGCCGATGAAGGAACGAGATACCTATTCGAAGGCTTTCATTCAGGTAGGGAATCTGTGGGAGAAAAGTGAAGATGCTCGACGGCTCACGTTTTCAAAACGGCTGGCGGGCATGGCAACCGAACTACTTGCCTCAAATGGTGTGCGATTGTGGCATGATCAGGCACTCTACAAGGAGCCGTCTGGTGGTTTTACCCCGTGGCATGCGGACCAACAATATTGGCCAATGGCAAGCAACCTATCGGTTACAGCATGGATTCCGCTTCACGCGGTGCCTTTAGAACAGGGACCGTTGTCATTTGGTCGCGGCAGTCATCGCAAGCGAATTGGGAGAGATCTGCCTATATCTGATTGTTCTGAGACGTTGATACAGAAGGAGATACAAGACCAGGGTGTTGTTGAGGTGACCGAGCCATATGAATTGGGTGATGTGTCTTTTCATCTTGGGTGGACCTTACATAGGGCAGGACCAAATAGCACAGCACTGCCACGTAAAGTGCACACGGTGATTTATATGGACTCCACTATGCGATTGGCGGAACCATCAAATCCAAATCAAGCACTCGATCATAAAAAATGGACGCCATCCACCGCTGTTGGCGAAGTTATGGACGATCCATTGAACCCAGTGCTGTTTGCCACAGATTCGGGTGCCAACAGCAGCTACTGAAAGAGTGCGAGCTCGGTTGTCAGTCCGGGGCCAAATGCCATCGCGATGCATGTGTCCGGTTGACTCAGCTGATTCGTTTGGCGCGGCTGCACAAAAAGTGTCTCAAGAATGAAGAAAATAGTTGCACTCGACATATTGCCGTACTGTGACAAGACCTCTCGAGAAATCTGCAGCGCGTCGGCATCTAATTGAAGCGACTGTTCGACCGTCGAAAGTATTCGTGGGCCTCCTGGGTGAACCGCCCAGTCCGTGATTTGTCCCCTATCAAGACCGTGTTTCTTCAGAAAGGTGGTCGTGGTTCCTGGGAGAGCGTTACCGATGAGCGTCGGCACTTCCGGCGAAAGAGACATTTCGAATCCAGTGTCACCGATAAGCCACCCCATCTGATCGACAGTTTCTGGGAGAACCACACTTGTTTGATCCAGAAGTCGCCAGCCTGAAACTTCAGACGCCATTGGATGATCTGCTGATCGACCGACGATTGCAGCAGCACCGTCGGCAAAGATGCTGTTGGCCACAATCTGTTCAGGGTTGTCTGTATATTGAAAATGAAGGCTACATAATTCCACACATACAATAAGAACCGTTGCACGTGAATCAGATTCGGCATATGCCTTCGCTACACGCAAGGCGTTGAACCCACCATGGCAGCCCATGAATCCGATGTGTGTTCGGCTTGTCGCGTTGGATAAACCGAGTTCCCTCATGAGGGCAATATCAACGCCGGGCGCCTGAAATCCAGTGCAGGAACAGGTGACAAGGTGCGTAATTTCTGCGGCGGCAACATCAGCTTTGGCGAGTGCCTTCTCAACGGCCGTAACAGCCAAGGGTGTGGCCTCAGTGGCATACCGAGCCATCCGCTCCTGTGTCGTTGGGCCATGATCCTCTGAGGATGTGGCAGGCTGAAAAAACTCTTGCGTAACGACACCCTCGTGCGGTCCGTCAAGCAGAACCGAACTCCGTTGTGTGATCTTGGTCTGTCGATAGATGGCCTGCATGGTTCGCTCTGCAGGAGCCTTGTTACCAATCAGATTGGTTGCAAGGAGTGCGGCGTGCTGTTGCTGTATCTTTTGTTGTGGCGTTGCGGTGCCAATACCGAGAATCACAAGGCTCATACCCTTAGTCTGGCAGAATTAGTGGGTCTGGACGACTGGCCATCGGGGAATTCCTGGGTTGCGGCCTGTTTGAAAAAACCCGACGTGACGATTCGCTGACTTCTACCCTATATTTTAGACCATGAACGAACCCGGATATCATCCGTCCCCGAGTCGTAGTGATGAGGCGATTGACGAATTTGAATCAATTTTCAAAAGAGCGGAACGGACTCCGTATCGTTTTGCCGATATTCCGTTCAAATCAATTGCTGTTGTTACCGATGGAGACCAGTCAGCCGCCGATGCACTGACCGCAAATCTCAAACGCTTTTTGCCACACACTGGGGATTCGGCAGAATGGCAGTCGGTTACCGGTGATGAGTTTCACAATGTGAACGACCTGCTTCGAGTCATGAATGAGCGGAGACCAGACCTCATTGTCACATCACGGTGTCTGGCTGAGTCGAGTCTGGTGCCGCAGCACACGCTTGGTGTCTATGTCGACGTCATGACCCAAACACTTTCAACACCCCTCTTGCTCTTGCCTGGATCGGCACCCCAGCCACACCCTCTTGGCGATACTGCCTGTCGTGGCGTGATGGTGGTCACGGATAATCTCGCTGGTGATGACCGACTTGTAAACCATGCAGTCTCCTGCTGTGATCCGAGAGGTACGCTTTGGTTATGTCATATTGAGGATGATCTGCTGTTTCGGCGATATCTTGATGCTATACGTCGCATTCCTCAAATTAATACTGAGCAGGCGCAGGAACTTATTGCTGAGCAGTTAGTAGCAATACCGACACACTATGCGGAGTCGTGTATCCAAGGATTAAAGGAAGCAGGCGTTGAACTTACTGTGGAACAGATCGTTGAATTTGGTCATCGTGTGGCTCGGTACAGGGACCTTGTCTCTCGATATGCGGTTGATCTTCTTGTCACGAATACAAAAGATAAAGATCAGCTTGCAATGCATGGCATCGCGTATGCGCTGAGTGTTGAGTTAACTGAAGTTGCCCAACTATTGCTCTAGTTTTCAATCAAACGTTCGAATCAAAGCAGGGATGCTCTGGCTGTGGGTATATTTTTTGCACTGAGTGAGTTCGCTGGACATGAAGTCCCCGGGTGGGTGACAGGTTTCTATCTTCTTGTTCTTCTGGCGATGGTTCTATGCCTAGCTTTTGAGGAGAAGATCCATGCAAAAAAATCGCTGATCGTCGGTACATTCGCAGGTTTCTGCCTCGTGACTGAGACAGTAATTGGATATTTCACAGACCGTGCCCACCCCATGTTGCCATTTGGCAGTATTACGTTGCCAAATGGACATGAGATCGCACTCCCGATCTATGTTCCAGCAATCGATTGGTCTGTTATCACAATTATTCTTGGTGCAAGCCTGTTTGTGGAAGTGACAAGTCGATCAGGTATTTTTACGTGGCTCGCGATCAAACTGACGAAGCAATCAAAGGGCGATCCCTGGCGACTCTTGATTTTTTATGGTGCCCTGACGGTTATTTTTTCTGCAGTACTCAACAACGTCACGGCAATGATCATCGTGGGTTCGCTCACAACAGTTTCCTTAGGCAAATTGGAACGGCGTGATCTCCTACTTGGGTTTCTTATTACCGAGGGCCTTCTTACCAACGTGGGTGGGCTCCTCACCCTTATAAGTAGTGTGCCTAATATCATTGTTGGACAGGCTGCAGGGATAGGTTTTGTACCGTTCTTTTTGACGTCTGCACCTTTCGTTTTTGTCGCAACGCTCGTCACACTTTTTCAGGCACGTCTGACATTCGGCGTGAAAAGTCTTGCTACTGACGAAGAAAGAAAGATTGCAGCTGAGTTGGTTGCCAGTTTTGACGAGAAGGAGAGTGTCCCGTCCGTTCGCTTCTTCTGGTGTTCAGTGCTGCTGCTCCTGGGGTTTATTGTGTGCCTGGCAGGTCAATCTGCATTGCCATGGGACCTTGATGAACTTGGCATGGGGTTTGTCGCGCTTTTCTTTGCGGGCCTGGCGCTGTGGTTTTATAAAAATGAAGTTGACACGTTCTATAAGGCCGTTGATTGGGATCTGCTCGGCTTTTTTGCGTCTCTCTTTGTTGTCATCTACGTCATGGAGCAGGCAGAGGTGCTAGGCATCATTGGAGAAGGGATTGGAGCAATGTTGAGCCTGCCGGGCCCAGCCGCGCAAGCTTCGCTGCTGGTAAGTGCAGCGGCTGCGAGTTCCGTTACTGATAATATTCCACTCGCTGCAGTGCTGGCGAAGATTCTTGCGGTGAATCCGCTCGTGGTAGGACCGGAAGGGAGTAACCCGGGCTCACCATTCTGGTGGTGTGTCATTTATGGAGCAAACCTCGGCGGAAACATCACACCGATAGGGTCTGCTTCAACGGTCGTTGCCATGACAATTATCCATAAGAATAGTTTGCCGCTCACCTTTATAGGGTTTGTAAAAGTGGCCTCTGCCTTCGCCATTGTGCAAATTGTCTTGGCAATTGGATATGTCTGGATCACGTCGCTTGTGCTGTAGGCACCGGATTACCTAGTAGGGGCATTCCCAGTAATCAGTTGTGCGACGGAGCCAGTGAGCCTCGGGAAATAACCCGCCACCTGGACAGAAGTCGAAACAAGGCGTGGGCTGCGTAGGGCTAACGATACCAAGCGACAGCGGCGATGATGCCACGTGAGGGCGCGGTGATATCTGCGTTGGTAGTGAGATGCCGCCTGAGCGGCCGGTCGAAGATGCCCTGTTTCGGTAATGAGTGACTCACTTGCAAGTCGTGCCGAGAGCAGCGCCCAGCCGATACCCTCACCAGTGAATGGTTCTATGTACCCAACAGCATCTCCAATACGAAAAAGTTTTCTGCAGTCAGGATCGATGGGCCCGGTCTGGTGAGTGAGTTGAGGTGTGGCACGAATAGGCATGTCGTTGAGGGAGGCACAATCAATAGGGCATGTGGTGCCATGAAACGCCTCTGCGAGAAGATGTGAGAGGGCCTTGGCTGGTGATTCAGTCTGCCGTAGAACCGATGGGTGCATGGCTGCGGCCACATCGATGGTGTTGTCCTCTAGTCGGACCAATCCACAGTAACCGCCCTTTCCGACTGCCATAATGAGGTGCTGGGGTCCCAGTGATCCTCCTGTTGCTGGAAGCGTGGTACCGAGCCCAATGCGATTGTTTGGCGGTCGTTTTCGCCGCCGGCTTTCTGCTGAATGACTGTTGTCATAACGGACAGCGTCATGGAGACCTGCAGCGAGTACGAGTCGGCGGGCCTGAATTCGGTACGGTGTTTCGTTATTAGTCTGTACTGTTAAAGCGACACATTCATTCTCATCTTTCCAGTAAAGGGCTCGTGTGTTTGGAAGCCAGGCTGTTTGGGCTAAAACTGCATGGTGAGCGAGTTGGGTGTCAAGGTTGATGCGAGAAAGAACACCGCCTGTTGCGTATGGCACAGAGGCGGCGTGTCCTTGAGAAGCTACCGTTAAGTTCTGAAGGGGCTGAATGGGTAACTGTAGACGTGCGATATTCTGATTGGAGAGATTGTCCAGCTCAGACAGGGCCAACGGAGACAGGCAGCATCCACAGACCTTTGGCCGAGGAAGGTGCTCCCGATCAAGCAAAAGCACTCGCAGTCCGTGCTTTGCGACCTGTGTAGCAGTGGCTGAGCCAGCGGGACCTGCTCCGACAATCACAACATCCCAAGGGTCCGCTGCTGCGGCTTGGGGATCGGCGGTTGCACTGAGACCTACCTCAGGATGAGAAACCATCACTGGTGATTCCACGTGACACAGACACGCTCCGGCCATGTCCGCTGTAGAACTGGCTCAAGGAGGCCAGCCTCTTCAAAAAGCTGCTGATACTCTTTGATGGTGCGAGCGGCCTTCACTGATAGGGGCCCATCGATGCGCGCAACAGATGATCGACTTAGAACTCGCGTACCAAGTTGTGCGAGAAACAATCCTACGCGTGTCCGCAGCAGATCGGAAAACACAAAACCGATCTGAGATGCTGCAGCCATAGCTTGGAGCTGCGCTACCGCTTGACCGTCATCGAGGTGGTGAAGAAATAATGAGTGGAAAGCGAGTGTGCATGATGGGAGTGCACCGTTGAGAACATCACAGGTCTGAAATGAGACATCAAGATGCTCGTTCGCGAGCGTATGTTTTTGTGTTGCCCAGCCAATGACCCTCTCGCTAATATCGAGGCCGATAAATTCGACCCGGTGAGGCACTGTGCGGGCCACGCGTTGAGCAACCGCACTTGTCAGCTCACCTCCGCCACAGGCAATATCGATTATGCGAAGTGGACCAGCTGCTGAGGGTGAAAACTTCTGAGAGAGTGAGACAAGGTGGGAGGCAATCTGCGACGCGGTCCGGGAGACGACATGGATGCGGGCAAGTGCCCGGATCGCTTCCTCATGTTGACCTGCATCGAGTGATGGATCATCCATCAACTCTGGTGGTCGTTGAACGAGCGGTGGCAATACAAACATAGAGGTGTGATATCCATCCGAACAATAAAAGCGTGCACGCGACTGTAATGGACCGCATCCACTTTATTGTATCGGTACGCACGGTGCAGTTTGAACCGCTCCTTCGTAGATAACTGGGCTGACTCCGTTTGGTGTCATACATGGATCACAGGTTGGCGGACATGGGGTTGTTGCTGAGGTTGGAACAATTGCTGTAGGTGCGACCATCGGTGCACCGGCAGGTGCAGCGGGAAGAACCGTCCCGGGTGCAACTGGGGCCTGAACTGGTGCAGGTGGGTACGCAACCGGCTGTGCTGGGACAGGCTGACTAGGAAGACCAGGTTGTGGGTACACGGGAGGAGCATACGGAGGGGCATATGCATACGCATTGCGGCGATGCCAACCACACCCTGCGGAAAAACTAAGGGAGGTGAGTAGAAAAGTCAGAAAACAGGCTCGATAACGGGTCAATAGCATGACAGCATCCTCGGGTTGCCCACCCTTGTTCGCACACTACGACTCGGCCTGTTTCAGAGCAAGGCCTTTTTCTAATCGTTTTGTTAATTATTCGGCAGCTTCAAACAGAGCGATACTGGCCGTAAAGCCATGGAGGCAATTTGTCCTGCCAATTGGGCCAATCTCGCCCTGAGCGAAAAAGCCGGCTACTGGTAGCGGCCCAAGCAGCTGTTGGAGACAGGCTGCGTCATGGCTGGGTGTCGAGAAGAGTCGCCGCCCGCGGCCGTTACAGGTGAAGATTATTGCGCCCGCCGGACGTTTTTGAGTCTGTCGCGTCAGCAGGGTCTGCAAATCTTCATGGGCTGTGTGGGCGTCGCGTACATGAAACTGGACAGTCTGTCCGGTTCGTATCAAATCGCCAACTGCGACCACGCCAGTTTCGGGGTCCGCGCCAACCACATTTCGAACAAGGAAATCCCCCGCTTCGAAATGATCTTGATACTCGCTTGCGACTCGACCGACATGGAGTGAGTTTTTGACGAGTTGCTTGTCATGGTCATCGAGCGTTTCATAAATAGCTCGGAGTTGAACAAATGCGGGACGGCCGCCCAATTCAACGAGCATATTGTCTTCTGCCTTGGTGACGACAAGTGGTGTGCCAATGGGCCGACACCCTTGAGAAACGACGGGACGTACTCGAACACCCCCACCCAGAATAATGCCTACGGCACCACTCTCGTAGGTTTCACCATTGATAACCAGTGTGTTTGCGCCAGGCTGATCACCGCCGCTCGCCATACCACCAATAATCGGTAGGCCAGGATGGTCTTCCTCCAGACGAGCAATGAGGCCATCGACAGGAAATGAAAAAGGGTCGGCGAGCAGCAGCATGGTCGCTTCCTTTGGCCACACGAGATCATCGGGCCACCCAAGAAATGTCCCCCCGTCTGCGGTCTGCGAATACTCAAGTGTGAGCGGAATGATTTCCGCATTCGGTAATTTTGCCATCCAGATTGATATGGCAGGTTCTGATTCGTACTCGTCGTTATTCGCAAGTACTGCTTCGGCGGTGGTGCCAAGCAGATAGCGCGACGGCGCAAGATCATTCAGCGACTCCATCGCTGGGCGTATTTCCTCGCCATATGCCGCCGAAATAAAGACTACCACAAGATCTGGCGAATCATCGCCAAGGTCAATGAGGGCCTCTTGATACGCAGTTGAAATCGCCTCGTGAAGACTGGAGGCAGTGGAGGCAGCCGCGGAGCAGCGGATTGCCTGATGGGTCTGGGTTTCTGAGGAGGAGTGAGTGGTTGTCATAGGATCAGTGCGTGTTCCTTAAAAGGTAACGTCTGTAAAACTGTTGATCTGTTCATGGTCGTAGTGACTTTCAAACGGCTGGTTCCCAGGTCGGATTGTTGCACCTGTATTCATTCCACTGGCGCGGGCAGCGTCGAGTTCAGCGCCAATATCACTTAAAAAAAGAATGTGCTCAGGTTTCACACCAATATCGTTTGCAATTTTCGAATAACTTTCTTGTTCTCGCTTTGGACCTGTTGTCGTGTCGTAATGGCCACGGAGATGCTGTGTCAGGTCACCGGCTGCAGTGTGACCGAAGAAAAGTTTTTGAGCTTCAATCGACCCAGAAGAGTAGATGCGGATATCAATTCCTGAAGTGGCCCAACTGGCTAACGAGGGGGGAACATCATCAAAAACATGGGCGACTAATTGCCCAGACTGAAAACCGGTTTTCCAGATTATTCCTTGCAGAGCCTTCAGTGGTGTGGATTTAACATCCTTGTTCATAAGATCAATCGTCGCAAGAACCACCTGGGTGCATCCGCTGCTGTTCCGAATATCGGCATCGAGGCCTGTTTCCTGGGCAAGTGTCTGTGCAATCTCGTAGACCTTGGGGTCGTGTGAGTGTTCTTGAAGAAATGCTGCAACGTGCTCCTTTGCATACCCAAAAAGAATATCATGGACAAAGTCGATAGACGAGGTTGTGCCCTCAACATCGAGGAGTATCACCTGACCTGAAAAGACAATCACGAGGATGCTCCGTGGGTGCCATCGAGGTATGCCGGCCCGAGACAAAGTGGTTCGTATCCTTCGTGAACGGCGTCGCTCAGATAATGGGGAGTCCACCCGCTCTGGTCTTGGAACAATCGTATCGCACGGATTCGGCGATCCTTGCAGAGGTCGAACCAATGCCGGGTACCTAGGGGCACGCTAATCATATCACCACTCCAGACCTCGATACCAAAGACCGGTCGGTCGCCAGGGTTAATATGAAACACGCCACTTCCCTGCAGGATGAAGCGGACTTCGTCTTCTGTATGAGTATGTTCCTTGTTGAACTTATCAAGCATGGCACCGAGATTTGGTGTGTCTGGGTAGACGTCAATAACATCTGCTGTAACAAATCCACCCTGCTCTTTTAGGACGTCGATTTCAGGCTTATAGGCAGATAGGATATCTTCCGCGGGTGCTGCCGGATTCACACGATCTTCAAGAGGCCACACGTCATATTCAATGTTGTATTGAGCGAGGAACTCTTTAATCTCGGTGCAATCTTGAATCTGCCGCGCTTCTGCGGGGATTGTGATAATAGCCATGGTATTGTCTCCTGCTTCCTTGTGTGTTTCTGCAAGAACTACTGTGCTTCGGCGACCCGTTCAAATAGTTTCTGGTGGGCTGTAACTTCAAACAAAAACTCAAATATCTCAATATGACGGCGAGCCTCCGCTAAAGTTTGGCCCCAGGTGTAAAGGCCGTGTCCAGAAAGGAGAAACCCATGTGGTGGTAAAGTTTCTGGCTGGGAATCATCGGGAGTGAACAATGCTTCTTTGATCTGGGCTGATAACTCAACCATGTCCTGGCTGTTTCGGAATACAGGGATGTCGACAGCCGTGTCGTGAGTTGTAATGCCCTCAAGACCTTTCAACATCTCGTATCCCTCGATGCGAATGACACCTTCAGTTTGTTGTGGCTTGAGAGCCTCACGGGATAATGTGGTTCCCCAAAGTGAGTGTGTGTGCAGAATTGCTCCAACGTCTGGACGAGATTGGGCAATCACACAGTGCAGCAGTGTTTCGGCAGAAGATTTTCTTCCGTTTACGTCGTGGCTTGGAAGTAATTGCCCAGCTGAGTCGACTGCTACAAAGTCATCATCAGTGAGGGCAGACTTGTCTTTGCCACTTGCCGTAATAAGCAATTCCAGCGGATTTCGGCCTGTGACCACCGAATAGTTACTACTGGTGCCTAAGGACCATCGTCGGGAGTGAAATTCACGGCCAATGGCGCGTAATGCGGCCCGTAAATCCCCCGATGCTACAGACTCGCTGAAATTCTGAACCGACGTCAATTCGTTCATTCTGAAACTTTATGGGATTGAAAGGCTGGATCGCAAGCAGCGTGCACCGAGGCCGTATGAAACTGCCCGCGACTTCGTAACGACTTGTCAGAATGCAGAAGGTTACCGTCGTCTAGAGTTGTGGGCTACTTGCTCCACTTCTCGAATCACTGCTAACTGTCGCATGACTGAACCAATGGATTTCTCTTGGCAGTTCGTGAAAATACTTTAAATCCAAGTGAAATCGTTGGAAACTGCCCTTTCAACCCGGAAGTGTTTTGTTAAGATTATGTTAGGGAGTGGGTGAAAAGCTAACTGAGGAGAAGGGATCCTTCAGCTAATTAGCTCATGACGTACCAGTTGGTGTTCTCAGCACCTTTCTGTGCGACTCTTACCGGGGGGCGAGACTATGGCAACTGATGGTGCTGGTCTTTGGCAGACATTATTTGGCGGAAGTGGCTCAAAAGCCACTTTGCCACGAGACACCAATACGATTAAGGTGTTGCGCGTTGAACAGGCGAAGGTGCTCGTAAAAACCCACAGCGGAGTCCTCCAGCTCGATGGTCTGACGAGTATCACTCCGACTGTAGCAGGTATCCTCGCCCGATATAGAGGAGTCATCTTCTTAAATGGGTTGCTTTCGGTGCCGGTGCAGGTTGCAACTCGTCTGGCTAGGCATCGAGGACCACTCTATCTTGGAAGCATTGAAGATATTACTGAGGATGCACGAAAAGTGCTCCATGAAAATAAAAATGTGCACTATCGAGATAGAGATGCGTATGAAGACTCGGTTGACATGCCAGACCTCGATGGAATGTAATCTGTCAGGCACCTGCCCGGATTGTATAGGCCGCTGGTTCCAGAGTACTCCACCGTCTGTGGCGTTTTGAATACGTTTTTGAGCAAAGGAGTTGTGTAGGCATGCATTTGTCTGATGAAACAAGTCAAAAAATAATTCATTCCTGCAAAGTCATCCAACTTATTATTCCTGTTCTCGCGATTTCATCTGTCGTGTTTCTGGGTATAGTTTTCTCAGATTTTGTTGGTCCGATAACTTTGAATGAACGCCCGAATCGAGAGAGTTTGTTCCTTGCTGGTATGGCATTTTTCACGGCAACAGGTGTTGCTCCATATTTTCAACGGATCGTGCTTGCATCCGGAGAACAACACAACACAGCCGATCAACATGCCGTGAGTGCAGCCAAGAAAATTCAAGGTGTTGTAATTGCCGCGTGCGTTGTTTTAGTACTGGCGGCGTATGCCAATATCGCAGCTTTTCGTACCACAAAAGATGCCGTCAATCTTCTAGTCGTGGGGTTTCTCCTTGTAGCGATTCTCTCCCGAATCCCGACGCAGACGCGATTCCGACAGCAGATTGACGAATTCGTTGGCCAACGGATGGGGCAGACATCGCCGAATACGTAGCGAGTTCGACGGTATTTTTGTTAGTAATCGAGTTTGTGTACAGTTTCACAGAGTGAGCGTATCTATTGTGGCTTTCTGGTTGGAACAATCGAACAAACTCCATGTCGCATTCACCGTGTCTTCTGTTGTCACCTACGCAGTTTGAACGAAGTGCAATTGTTTCACATCTTGGCGAAAGAAAACTCGAAGGAACTCTCGCGCAAGTGTGTGGTTTCGGTCCAGTTGCCGCGGCTGCTCGGACGTCATCCCTGATTTCGGAGCACCGTCCAGATATGGTGGTTCTCGCTGGAATTGCTGGAAGTCTGGATGCCCAGTGTTCGGTTGGGGAGGCATATGAATTTCTTCGGGTTCGAAGTTATGGAATCGGTGTTGGCAATGGTGAGCAGTTTCAGTCGGTAGGAGAAATTGGGTGGAGGCACGTGCAAGAAGAGTCCGACACCGTTCCCGAGGGTGTTGGGGATGTTCTCCATAAAACAGACGGAAAACGAAAGCTAGAAAACCGGTTTGGAATTGATGGGGAATTGCTGTCCGTGTGTGCAGCTTCTTCATCGCAAACCGAAGCGGATGAAAAAAAGAAACGCTACGCCGACGCCCTTGCAGAGGATATGGAAGGATTTGCCGTTGCAACTGCCTGTGTCATACACAGTGTGCCGTGGGTTATCGTGAGGGGAATTTCAAATCACGCTGGCGATCGAGATAAAACAAATTGGCAGGCTGATAGGGCACTTCAAAAAGTCGCGGAACGCGTCGGTGAAATTTTGGCAGGCAAATGATGACGCAAACAATACGCCTCGGAATTTCAACTTGCCCAAATGACACATTCGCTTTCCACGGGCTGATGGAGAACCGTGTTGATCGGCGAGGCCTGAATTTTGAAATTGAATTGCTCGATATTCAAGAGTTGAACAATCATCTCTTCAAACAGCATTTTGATATCGCGAAAGCAAGTTTTCATGCAGCGATGTTGTTGACTGACCAGTACATTGTGCTGCCAAGTGGTTCGGCCTTGGGTTTCGGTGTTGGGCCACTTCTGCTTTCAAGCACACCCGACAGTTCCCCAAACAGACATGATCAACTTGCGCTGTGCCCTGGAGAGCATACAACTGCTACGCTCCTGTACGACATGTTCTACCCAAACGTGACACAGGTCGAGCACGTCGTGTTTTCTGAAATTATGCCGCGTTTGCATAAAAGAAGTGCGGATTTTGGTGTGTGCATCCACGAGGGCCGGTTTACATGGGAGTCTTCTGGTCTGTTTCTTGTTGAAGATCTGGGTGCCCGTTGGGAAACCGAAACCCAGTGCCCGCTTCCTCTCGGTGGCATAATCGGAAGGCGGTCGTTGGGAGATGATGTAATCGCCCGCGTGCAGGGTGTTATTCGGGACTCGCTACTCTATGGCCTTGCCAACCCACAAGAACCGCTGCCAACAATGCGCGAATATGCACAGGAGTTCGACGATCTGGTGCTCATGAAACATGTTGAACTGTATGTCAACGATTGGACCGTCGATCTGGGTGTTGTCGGACGTCAGGCGTTGGACGAACTCTCTCGGCGATCACATCTCGGCAATGGAAGACAGAAAGGACTGGACGTGTTTGCTCAACCACGTGAAGGTTCTGCCTAGGAATACGTACTGCAAGCAGCCTGCACACTGCCTTCATGCAAGGCGGGTGTTAGAGATAGGGTGCGAATAGCCGTGCAATACCATCGCGTATACGTATAGGCAGGGACCTGCTGTCGACGTCTGTGAGTGTCCGCTTGGTAGACGCGCTGATGATCTGAGCAATGTGGGTGTCCATCTTCTGCGCGAGCAACTCATCGTAGCTTTCAACATTGAATTCAAAATTGAGTCGCATGCTCCGCTCGTCCCAATTCCCACTCCCAAAAAGGCACCATGAGGAGTCGACAACCATCAGTTTTGTGTGGTCAAACGGGGGTGGTGACATCCAGATAGTACAGCCGCGACTCAACACCTGCCACAGGAGTGCGTCTGACGCCCAGCCAACGAGCGCAAGATTGTTTTGTTCTGGAAGAACAATATCAACCTTGACACCACGCAGTGCGGCAACACCAAGCGCCTGACAAATGGCATCATCAGGTAGAAAATACGGTGTCATGATCTTCACTGACCGTCGGGCAGAACTGAGGGCAGCAATGAGAATCAATTTAATTCGCCCAATTTCATGGTCGTCCGGCCCATACCGGACGCCTCGTGCGAGGCTTCTACCTGTGAAATCAAGGCTTGGCTGCCATGTTGGCTCGGGTTCACCGTGCCGGAGACTACCCAGTGATTCACCAGAGGCAAACGCCCAGTCCTCAATAAATACCTCAAGCAACTGAGTGACCACAGGCCCTGTCAGCGCAAAGTGCATGTCCTGGACGGCATGATCAGGATGCTTCGAAAGCCAGCATCCATTTCGGATATTAAGTCCACCGGTAAAGCCGCGTTCCCCATCAACAACGAGAATTTTCCTATGGTTTCTCAAATTTGCGTAGGGGAGATACAGCGGGACCGTCGTGGGCATGAATCGAGATACAGGAACTCCTTTCTGACGCAGGAGACCAACGCTTGTAGGGAAGCTGTAGCGTGAGCCGATGCCATCAATCAATACTCTTACTGAAACACCCCTTTCCACTGCCCGGCAAAGAGCATCAATAAAGAGTTTTCCGGTGGGGTCATTGTCAAAAATGTAGGAGGCCATCCCAATACTTCGCTTCGCCGAGTCAATTGCTTCGAGCATTTGTGGGTATGCTTCATCACCCCCATGCAGCGGCTGGATTGTGTTTCCGTCGAGTAATGGACGCTTGGTGACTTCGCCGACGAGTGTTGCGAGTGATCGCAGTGGTGCATTTGCTGGGCCAATAGCGTCTGTCAGCCGTTCTGTTGACGGCATTGCGGTCTCCACCTTATGGATGACCTCTCGAAGCCCGGCCCGAAGTCGTGTTGCCTTCCTACGAATTCGGTTCACACCGAACAAGGCATAGGCCGCGGCACCAAACCCAGGGGAAAGCCAAACCAGTCCAACCCAGGCCATCGTACTTCGGGTGTCACGTTTTGTCAGAAGCGCATGAAGCGATGCACCAATGTTTACAGTGAGTAGTGTTGCAGCAAGTATGTGTGGCCATAGTTCAATCCACAGCCGCCATGCCGAATCAAATAGTGTTGCCATCGATTCTTGTCGTCCTCATGCTCCGATGCTTTTAGTATACTCTGCAGAACCATGCGTTATGGAACGTGTTTGTTCGTCAGATTTTTAATTGTCGTATTCCCTTCTGACCAAGAAGAGTCTTTCCTTATGGTTTTTGAGCTCACTGATGTGTCATTGCTTCAATCTGGAGCATTGATCGACGGAAAAGTATGCGAAAGTATCTCTGGATCGCGAGTTGACGTCATTGACCCGGCAACGTCGAAGATCATCGGTTCTGTTCCCGAAATGAACGGCGAGGATTCCCGGAAAGCAATTGCTGCTGCTGAAACAGCGCTAGCTACGTGGCGGACTACAACAGCGACCGTCCGGAGTAAACACTTGCATGCATGGCATAGGCATGTGACGGATTCGGCAGAAGATCTGGCACAGCTTATTACTGCTGAATGTGGAAAACCATTGAGCGAAAGCCGAGGAGAGGTGGCGTATGCAGCCTCCTTTTTAGAATGGTATGCCGAGGAAGCCAAGAGGGCGTATGGGGATATCATACCACCTCATCAGGAAGACAAGCGACTGCTGGTGATCAGACAACCCATCGGTGTGGCAGCAGCTATTACACCGTGGAATTTTCCCGCAGCAATGATTCTTCGCAAAGTGGCCGCAGCGCTGGCGGCAGGATGCACGATGGTCGTCAAGCCAGCTCCGCAGACGCCACTGACTGCCTTGGCTCTTCACGTGCTTGCAGATCGTTCTGGGCTTCCACCTGGCGTTCTGAACACCATAACCGGAAGCATTGATTCCAGCAGGCAGATTGGATCCGCAATTTGTGAGAGCCCGACAGTTCGTGCGATTTCATTTACCGGGTCAACAGCCGCGGGTGTCAGTCTTGCCCAACAGGCAGCCGGGACAGTAAAGAAAGTGTCGCTCGAACTCGGCGGGAATGCATCATTTATCGTTTTTGATGACGCGAATATTGAAGAGGCTGTACAGGGTGCCCTCGCAGCAAAATTTCGTAACAGTGGACAGACCTGTGTATGCGCCAACAGGTTTTTTGTACAGAGTGGTGTTCACGATAGATTTGTGAAATTATTCACGGCCGCTGTTGCTCAACTACGAGTAGGACCGGGTTCAGAACCGGACGTTACGGTTGGGCCGCTCATCGATGATCGAGCATATGAGAAAGTCCGGGGCATTGTTGCTGATGCCCTTGCCTGCGGTGCACAGGTTACCATTGGAGGGAGTCAAGACTCTATGGAGGGGCGATTCTTCCCTCCAACAGTACTGACATCAGCAAACCCGCAGATGCGACTCGCGACGGAAGAAATCTTTGGACCCGTCGCGCCAGTGTTCAAATTTGAAACAGAAGAAGAAGTGCTTCAACTTGCCAATCACACAGAGTTCGGCCTGGCGTCGTATTTCTACAGTCAAGATATCAACAGATGTTTTCGCGTGGCAGAAGCTATTGAATGTGGCATGGTAGGGATAAACACCGGCATGCTCTCCACTGCCGTTGCCCCATTCGGCGGTGTGAAGAATTCAGGAGTCGGCCGCGAAGGTGGCAAATACGGACTCGACGAATATCAGGAACTCAAATACATCTGCCTTGGGGGTGTCCACTAGTTCAAGGAAATTATAGAGATTGGCCAAACAGCTGTTGAGCATCTATCAACACGTTTTACCGTTTTTTCTTTCGCGTCGTTTTCTTTGATTTTTTCTTTGCGGGACGGGACGTTGTTTTCTTGGCTTTCTTTAAAGACTGAGCCTTTTTCTTCGTGGCTTTCTTTTTAACAGCTTTCTTCTTGCCGCTTTTTTTCTTTACCGCAGCCTTCTTGGCCTTTTTCTTTGCCTTCTTCTTGGCAGTTTTTTTTGCAGCCTTTTTTTTCTTCTTCGCTTTCTTCTTTTTCGAAGGAGTAGGAGCCTTTCGAAGTGGACGGTTCAACTCAACTTCGTCAAGGAATTCATTGGCCTCTTCAATGAGCGCCTCCGTGGAAACTGGTTCGACTTCATCGATTATAAAAACGGCAAGTTCGCCCCGTTGCTGGGCATCACTCAGCGCTTTGTATTCTTCAAGGTCGAGGTCATCATGGTCGTCATCTTCACTTGTAAGAAACTCAAAGCCAACACGTGCCTTTTTGTCCCATCCATCAATGTGAAACTCGACACCATATTCTCGAAACATAACGTTTCGTTCGATGACATAACCACGGCGACGGAAAAGACGTGACAGGTGGGTACACCCTTCGAATTCACTGAGTGTTTCGCTCATCAAAAAACCTTTGAGAAATGAAGTAGAGAGCCGGCGAGTCACAAAACTTCTTGTGAGGAGCAGCGTCTGTGCAAATCATACAGAGCAGGCGGAGAATACGCGAATGCCGGCAGCGATCCACGGACAGAACCGCTCCTGTGGCTCACATCGCCATTTTTACGAAAATAAACAAGAAAGTACCTGCCTAAAACGGTTTCGCTTTTCGAGTAAAGGTTCTCTGCAGTATCATGGTTAGTTGGGAGCCCATGATAGAGATCACATGTGGAGATTCCGGAATGGTAAAATTTACAAATAAAAGTATCCAAATGGATGTGTCCAACTGGCTTGTCCTCAGTTTTTTTGTGATAGTTCTTACGCTCGCTGGAAGTCCATCAAGTATGGCAGGACCGTGGGCTGATCGAGCCATGGCGAGACGCACGGCCCGTGCTGAGCGAACGGAACTTCGCGATCGTCCAAGGCAAACAGAGCCGACTGATGACGCGAGAACTGTTTCCAGGCAATTACCTGTACTCGCCCCAGAGAACGCACTGCGACCCGGGGTCGTCCGGCGGCTCGCGCGTCGTGGCATATCGGTTGAAGAATTGGAGGCTCTCACCCGTGGTCGTCAGCCACAGCAGTTTGCAAATGGTCAAACGAATGCTCAATCAGTCAATCAATATGGCTACCAAGCCAATCCACGTTCAGATGCCGGTTCTCAGTCTGTTTTTGATTCTGGAAAAGCGGAACTACCTTCCGGGCTTCATGCCGGAGTCATGACTTTCGACTCCGGTCGCCCACAGCAGCCTGGTGGCCCTGTTCCAACAGAATCCAGAAGTATTCTCGTTGGTGCTGAAGATCCCGTTTCCTCGAGCCTTGAGGAGGGACCACGGTTTCCAGGCATGGAAGGCAAACAATCAAAGACACGTGACACACCGGTAGTTACGCATGAACCAATCGAGTTGTTACCTACACCCAAGCCTGCTGAATAAACCGTTCTCGTCCACTTTTTCGCTAGTGGCATCGACATTGAACCAACTATTCCCCATCTGGTCGCAATCTTCAACTTCTTTGCCAGGGCAACGCTCAAAAAGAAGACTGAACCTCTTAAGGAACAGAAGTCATGAAGACCGGACAGTGGTCAATGTTTAAAACCTTACTGTTAATACTAGTGGCATTGGCCGCTGTTGCTTCTTTTGGAGGCATTCAAGAAGCGACGGCTGAGGAGACTGTCACCATCCAAAAATTGCAGCGCAGGCCACTCCTAGGCGTACAGCGATGGGATATGTTCTCTGGCAAGGGAGCCACTCAACAGAAGGAACTCGGATACTTGCCAGGAAAAAATGGCTTCTTGAAAGACCCCCAATGGCACGATCGGGTGCCTTTCTTCTGTCGGCGGACTAAGGATGTAGCCTGGGTCCAACATTCTGCCGACGCTGGTCCTGTGTGGTTTAACCATCCCTTCAGCCAGCAACTGCTTCAAGAGAGTATGGATCAGGAACTTCGCTACGCCAACGATGCGGGCATTGATTTCTTTGTCTATCACGGACCTGCACGGAAGCTTTTCTCCAATGGCTGGGAACTCAGGAATAATTTCGACTGCCATATATCCAGCACGATACCAGAGGCCAAGAATGTCAAACTCACCTGGGCTTTGTATGGTCATAGAGCGATTCGCTACACAAAAAGTAAAGTGGCCGCAATGATGGACGAGACAATTGATTATATCAAAATGCCACTCTGGCAGACGGTGAATGGCGGGCGGCCTTTGATAATCGTCTACCATCCAGAGAGATTCCGTGTAGCCCTTAAAGCGGCAAAGGGAAGCGAGTGTATGACAGGTGCCGAATTTATTGGGTACGTGAGGATGCGAGTGGAAGCCGTGAGTCTGAAGAATCCTTACATTGTTGGTTGCATGGAGCCGAGAGATAGTTTCATGCACACCGAAACACTGAAGGAAGAGGGCTACGATGCCTTCATGGACTATGAGGGAGCCTATGGGGGAGCGGTTGCCAAAAGAGACGAAGCGCCAACCTATGCAGCGGCCACCGAGGAGATCCTCAAGACCTGCGAGCAAGAGTATTTGAACCGTGGTCTCCCATTTCTTCCTCCCTGTCCCAGTATGCATTACCGGTGGCCCCACGCCTTCGATCGCAAGGGGCAGCCCGTAGAAGAATTGCATCACTTCCAGTGGCCCAAGGAAGGCGACCTTGAGGCCCGAGTCGAAGCCGTTCTTGATTTCGTGGCAACCCACCCCGAGGACTGCGAGGCGCAGACGGTCATCATGTACTCATGGAATGAACACTCCGGGGGCGGCGGCATTTGCCCAACGATGGGGGAGTCGCCCGACTACAAACCTGTGACGCAGTGGCTCGATGAAGTGGCCGAGGCGCTGGCGGCGTGGAAGTATCCCTAAAAGTTCAGCAGCTCAAACAGCGTCATTGCCAGTAGAGAATTTGTTCCTATGTTTTATCTGAGAATTCTTCGCCTGTATCTGGTTCCAACCCTGTTTCCCTACAAAGTTCGCTGGCGTTGATACCACAAGGGGTCCTTTTTTGTCCGGTGGGGACTGGTGATGACAACGCTCGTATTTACAGACAGCTACTGCAAACCCTGCCAGGAAAAGGTTTGTTTTCCAACTCCTTTGTCGTACATTACAGAAAATGGTTTGGAGATTAAAATTTGCTGGGGAAACAAAATCTTCTTGTAAGTAGACTGCACCACATTGGAAAAATTTCGTAATCACATGATAGAGGGTCCATTCATGGTCAATTCAACACGACGTCAATTCATTCAGACCGGTATGGCTGGCGGAATCACTCTTGCCACAGCAACTCGACCCGTGTGGTCGGCGAACGCCAACAATGAAGTGAATGTTGGGTTCATAGGTTGTGGTGGTCGCGGAAATATTTTGATGTCCGCGTTCTCAAAAGTATC
>JADHSL010000136.1 GCA_016776925.1 Pirellulales bacterium
ATCATTGCCGGGGGTCTGACCGACATCTAACTCACTCTCAAGAATTCGTCCTTCGCGAAGGCCGCAGACATAGGCGCTCGACACATGATGCAGCCGACGGATACCAGTCGTTTTGCAGAACGCAAGAACGTTTGCAGTACCATCCACATTACTTCGGTAGGGCTCTCCGTCACTTTCCCTTTTTTGAAACGAAAGGCTTGCGGCAGAGTGAATAATTTCATCGACATTCTGGGCAACCCACTCGGTCTCTTCATGAGTGAGACCAAGCCCAGGCTGAGTGATATCACCGGTCAGCACGACAGGAAATGGTACATCCGCAGCAGCAACTTCCTGCCAGTCGAGCAGTAGCTCATCAATTCTTTGCACTGCTGAAGCAACTTTACCCGGACGAACAAGTACTGCGATCCGCCGTCCAGCCGCACCAAGATCTCGCAGAAGTGAACGGCCGAGCAAGCCCGTAGCACCCGTCAGCATCAAGTAATGATTGTTGTCTGCCATATCCCAGTGTCCTTATTACGTACCATCAGACATGAATCGCTGCGCCACCATCAACAATAAGCGTCTGCCCTTGAACGAGGTCAGACAAAGGTGATGAGAGAAACAGGACCGCATCAGCAACATCACTCGCCTCGAGCATGCGTTCACCCGTCATGGTCTTACTTTCACGACCAGCAAACATCAGCTCTGCGCCGGGCAGTCGTTTTGTCGAGTCCGTTTCAACAAGCCCGGCTTCAACCACATTGACGTTGACTCCAGTGTCACCGAGTTCCAGCGCCCAGTGACGCGCGAGTGCTGTGAGGGCTGCTTTTGATCCTCCAATGATTCCGTACATAGGCAGTGCCATGTGCGTTCCATGACTCGAAAGAACAACTGCCTTCCCCCGGCCGTCACTCTGCTGAAGCATTGGCGAAGCCGCCTTGAGCAAATGGACAAGTGACATGACATTGGTATGCATTGCTGCATCGAAATGTCTTTGAGTTGTTACGGAAAGTGGCCGAAAGCCACCGGTGGCAGCATTGTGCACGAGAATATCGAGTCGACCAAACTTCTCGGACACAAACTGGAGCATCTCTTCAACATCGTCTTCGTGGCTCACATCTGCTCGGACACACGCGACGTTGCGACCCATGGCGGCTATCTGCTCGGCAACAAGTTCTGCTTCATTGCTACTTGTGACATAGTTCACAACAACATCAGCACCCGCTTCAGCAAGCCGTAACGCACAAGCACGCCCAATCCCTCGGCTTGAACCAGTGACCAATGCAACTTTTCCACTTAGATCAATCATGAAATATCACCCTTATGCTGAACCAACAAAATCATTTGTCTTCACGTACCCAATTCGATTTGCCAACCATTTTTGAAAGTGAAATATTCGTTCTTCACGTCTCGAAACTAATCCTTCACTTGGCTGCATTAACGACTCAACACCAACCTGGACGGACGGAAGAAACTCAACATCTTCATTCACAACCCGTCGCCAGAACCCGGCTTGAACTTTGGCAATACACCTTGCCAAAAGGTTCAGTAAATGTCGTTTCCGTTCACCCTGAAGTGCAAGAATCCGCCACCTTATCCGGCAAGACTTCGGCCCGGTCGGTATCACGGTTTGGAAACTTGTACCCAACGCTTCGGGGGTCCACATAAAAGTGGGATACGCAATGCCATGGATATAACGACTCTCCGCCTCTCCATGAGCTTGCCGTGCGACCTGCCGTCCCGCAGCGGACACGACATCACTAGAACCAGGCCCAAAAAACATTGACCCACCTGGGATTATTTTATGCGTACAAAGATCGCCATCTGGAATCTCGCCAAGCGTTGCACGATGAACAAAGCCGACGTGATAGCTTTCAAGATTATTTTCTACAAGCACTTTCCAATTCACAGGAATATCGAGATCAGCCTGGTATATCACTCTGCCCGGATGACGATCACGACGGCATAACCTATTGGTTTCTTCCTGTCCGAGATGAGACTGAATGCTCGGAGAACCCTCTATTTGCGAAACAAAAACAATACCGCCCACTACCTCAACACAGAGTGGCCGAAGCCCGAGACCATCTTTCTCCAAGGGGCGGAAGGATGGTGCATCTGGAATACGCTTCGTCTTTCCTGAGGCTGCATATTCCCATCCGTGGTATTCACAGACGAGCGTGTCACAACAGCCTTTAGTTTTCGATGTTAAGCGTGACAGTCGATGGGCACACACATTGAGAAATGCTCGTATCACTCCGTCCCGTTGCCATAAGACAACCGGCCCACATGGCAGGTCAACTGTGAGGAAATCACCATCATTTTGAAATTCGACAGAAAACGCAATGGCCCACCATGCATCATGAAAAACCTTTTCACATTCCTGCTTATACCAACCTTCATCGCTGTACGCCTTTGCTGGCAACAATTGCGGAAGATGGGTGTCACTGATGAACATCACCATCTCCCTGCTGACGATTTGCACAACAACAAAAACAGTTTAATCGAACAATCATTATGACTCCTGTAGTGACGGCACACGTGCAAGGTGGAGCCCATCAAGAGCAAGAATTGGACGACTGTCACTGCCATACAAAGTAAAGTTGTAAATACTTTCTTTCTCATCATGCGAGCGATAGAACATTCTGAGAGTGCACTTTTCATTCTCGTGTGCAGCATCAGCAAACCGTAGCCGTTCAAAACGCAGTGGAACCTCCACCCGCTTACCAAGCAGGATGTACGAGTAGACAGCACAACCAACAATACAGCCATCAAGAAGGGCAACTGGTACGGTCCAACCGCGTGCACCACGTGGTGCTGCAACGACATTTGGATCTGGTGCGGTCACTCGCCCCCACCCGCCACTTCGATCAAGAAACAGACCCGAGAGCGTTCGGAATGATTGCCCATGCCGTAGCGGTGCGTCTTCCTGATACACCATTGGATTAAACGGAAAGAGTTGTTCGTCAAGAACGTTTTCTATCACTCCTTGAGAATCGACGGCAATACTTCCGCTGAAATGTTCCCGAAGATCACCTAACTCATGGCCAGCCGTATTCTGAACAGCTGCCCACCCAACAACAGAAATTTTTCCACTGCCATTGTTTTGCCCAACAGTTATAGTGGCTTCTCGCTTGGTGTCAGTTGAAAAGCCAAATGGTCGCTGGATCGTAACGTCTCGAATCTCTCGCACAGTTCGTGTAACTCCTGCGGCTAATGCAGACTGTGCAATGATCTCAGCAGCCATGACTGCCGGCAAAAGCGGCCGTCCATATTGCGTGTGCTCAACTAGAAATGTGTCCTGAGTCGGATCAAAATCAACAGAAACGGACAACCCTTCTCCAGTCGCCTGAACATGCCTTATAAGACTGCCTGCAGCCGTTGATGTTTTGCTCGTCGACTCAGATAGAACGTAGCCGGCGGCTTCACAAAAAGCTGGCTCAGTCACAATCACCTCTGACACTGGAAGACCAGAGGCAATTTCATCAAGAAAATGTTGTACACCCTCAGCAAGCGGCATGAATTTTAGTCCAAACTGTTCCAGCACAAACCGACTCTCCGGCCGGCTTGCCATCCCGACTTCATCCCAAGCATGCCAGTGAAACACCGTCGCTGGAATATTTCTATCTGCTCGAACACGGCCAACTATTTTTGCCAGGAGATCATTTGCCATAGCGTAGTCAGCCTGCCCGTGACCACCGAAGCGACCGCTGGTTGACCCGAAGCCAATCACTGCTCCAAGCATTTTTTCATCTGTTGCAGCCAGGATGTACTCAAGACCGAGTGCTTTGGGGAACACCGTGGCAGAAAATCCAGCGTGCGTCTTTTTTTCAAATCTACATGCAGATTCAAAACCTGCACCATGCACGATCCCTCGCACTGGACCGACCTGGCGCTGCACATCAGCAACCATTTGTCGAACCGCCTCTTGGCCGGAAAGATCACACGGAAAGTAATGTGCTTCAATTCCTTCTGCGTCGAATGCCGCTAATGATCGCCGTATTTCAATTGTCTTTTCTACTACGTTCCAAGCACGACGAGGATCTTCCCCTCGCTGTTTAGCCTCAACCATAAGACGACCTTTGAGCGTCTTGATTCCAGAATCATCGAGGTCGAGCCATCCTGGTTCAACAGCCACAAGTTCAGTCGAACCAACAAGTGCGAGACGAAGTCCGTACTGCTTCCCGAAGGCTCGGGCACAGGCAGCGGTCACACCGCGAGCACCACCCGTCACAAGCCAGACAGAACCGCGAGAAACAGCCTCGAGCGGCGTTGTTCCCTCAGGTACTACTGCTTCTTGTGAAGCCATCTGCATGCGCGTTGCTGCTCGATAACCGACTTCAATTATGTCACTTTTCGTACACAGTTCTGTGACTGTTGAATGTGCAATCTCTGATGGACGTGCCTCTCTCGCATGGTCAACCACACGAACCTGTAAATCTGGAAATTCTCTTGCAATATTTTTGAACAGGCCAGCCAGCCCACCACCTGAAACATCATCAATGTGAGTATCAATACCAAACTGCCCACCGAGCCGTGTCACCGCAGTGAGTGTTGCATCACAAATGTCACCTGCTTCCGTACGCTTGATTATCCATTGCTGGCAGGCAAAAAATACGGATTCAAGGAGTACCTGAAGATCGCTGTACGTGCCGGCAGACGATTCTCCAGCATCGCTTGCTATAACAAGATGCGTCACTGCTCCGATCGATTCCTGCTGTTCAATAAATCGCTTGGCATCAGCGTACCCCCCGCACGAAGCAACAACAGCATCTGCTCCGCGTTGCCGTACTTCAGCGGCAACAGCCTCTGCGATCTTTCCACTACCAAGAACAAGGACTCGTTCACCAGAAAGGTGACGATCTCCTGCTGCTGCTGCCATCTCGCAGTGGTCTACAACATATCGCCTCGTCACGCTGGGTGTTTCCCGGCCACGAGCTGGGCCATTTGTAGGCGGTTGTATTCTGCTTTGGTGAACCTGCAAACCACGAAGCGACTCTGACAACTCGGGGCACCACTGTGCTGTTGGCCCACCTGAATGCACGTGCGCCTTGCCATTAAACACCCCTAGAGCTAGCCAGTGCGACGTTGCCGACATCCTGGCTTGTTCCTCTTCATTACTACCCACAAGAACAATTACTGCATCGTGAATATTTCTTTGCCCATCGTGCAGGGCAATACGGTCTAGTGGTGACTCTGGCCTAACTGCATGCACCTCATTCGCAAGCACCGTGACATCGCCATCAACATCTACTCTACAAATCTGTTGTTCGCCTATACACAACAGGAATACCGGCGCATCAAGTGGACACATCTGCCGGAGCTGCTCAGTTGCATCAGCTGTGGAATGGGCCGTTCGTATCACATGGTCGACTGCTATCGCAGCGGGCGTCAGGGTGTAAGCATTTTCACTTACAGACTGGCCCGAACAATCGAGCCAGGCAATGATCCCGTTCTGATTCCAGCCGCATAGCATGCCAGGCAGACCGGGAATGCTCATTGAGCCCCCAACGACAGAGCCATTTGTGAACGCTTCTGCATGCGGTGCGAGATGCCGCCCAAACCCAACAACAACACCAGTCTCCTCAGGCTGAACGCTCGCTATGATATCGAAGGTCCCAATAGCATCGAACGGACGAGCCATTGCCGCACGTACAACAGACGCCGTGACACCAGCCCCGGATGCAACACCATCAAGTTCTTCACCTATCTCTCTTGGAAATACTGGGGCATCTTGAAAACTCAAGGATGACGAAAGGCATCGCGCCCACTGCTGAATTTTCTCCCTATCGCGACGTCCTTTTTCTTCACCCGATAAAAATGCTGAAGACCTGTAGACGTCAACAGACTCAGTAACGCCCGAGACAGAACGCTCTCCATAACTCGCACGCACGTCACCACCACCGATTCGTGGCTGCATGTATTCCAGAAGGTGCCGCAATGTTGGAAAGTCATCGAGTGAAAGCTCATCGTCTGCCTGAAGGTCATACTTCTGGCCAATTTCGCCAAACAGCTGCGCTTTCCGAATACTATCGATGCCAAGAT
>JADHSL010000137.1 GCA_016776925.1 Pirellulales bacterium
GTCAAGCCTTCTTTGATAAAATATTTTAGGTAGAAGCCAGTGTGATCGCAGCTAGCGCTGCCGTATTTAGGTCAATAGTAAGGGGTAGTATTTTGCAGGTCTTTTGGATGTTAGCGGTGTCAAAGTGAGCTGGGGTTTGATCGACTTGCCGCCAAGAGGGCGGGTTGGTTATCCGTTTCATTTTTCTGGACTTGGTGTTTTCATAATATAACGTTACTTCTTGGTCGACGCGTCTACCCCTTATGAACCCCATTTTTAATTTTATCGTGAGAATATTCTCCGTCTCTATCTTCGGTTTCGCGTTACTTCTGATAAGTGTTTCCGAATGCCATGCTGCTTCGTCAGACCTGAGACCGAATATTCTGTTAATTTTTGCCGATGATCTAAGTCCAGAGAATTTGGGGACCTATGGAGGGAGTATTCCAACTCCGTATTTAGACAAGCTCGCGGAGGATGGCGTCTATTTTTAGAATGCATGGGCGACGCCCATGTGCGGGCCGAGTCGCGCGATGAGCATGATCACCATTTTACTAGTGTCCTCACCGCGACGAATGGGGATTTTCGTATGTCTTGGGATTCGGTCAATGGACGTGAGTATAAGGTCAAACGCAGTTTCGACTTGGAAGATTGGAACGATGTCGGGACTTACACTGGAGAAGCCCTTCGAGGAATCGATCGATGTGAGTCTGAATCCCTCAGTGTTTTACCATATGGAAATCGCGCATCCTTAGGCTGATTTTAGGATTACATGAAAAAACGCTTTGAAACTACCTTAGTATTAAGTTTGATCCTTAGTAGCGCTTCACTGTTCGGTGCGAGTTATTACGTTTCTTCGACTGGAAATGACCCTGGATCGGGAACGTTTGCTGATCCGTGGAGTGAGATCCAATCAGCCGCCGATGTGATGGTGGCTGGCGATACTTGTATAATTTCTGGCGGAACCTACCGGGAAACGGTCACCCCGGCCAACAGCGGAACCTCCGCGAATCCGATCACCTACAAAGCTGTACCGGGTGAAACCGTGGTAATCACTGGCCTGGATCCGGTCACCAGCAGCTGGACGCATAATGGCAGTAGTGACCCCATATACCAAACCACTTTATCCGATCCCCTCGGAATTCCCGACCATGAGGATCAGCTATTCGTAATGAATGGCACCAATGTGAAGTATCTGTGGGAAGCGAGATGGCCAAATTTGGCGTCCACGGAGTATACCTTTCAAGCGCTCAAGGATTCTTTTCAGATCGCGGAGGGTCCTACAGATGCAGATCCAGCACTGAACACGCCCTCGACGTTGACAGACAGTGATCTCACGCAGGTCGATGACTACTGGATTGGTGCCACCGTTTGGTATGTTGGTGGCAAGGGCGGATGGCTGGGGAAGACCAGCCGGATCAGCGATTCCACCGCGGCGGTCGACGCTGCCCCTGGAACGTTGACCTTGCAAGATGTGGATATCACGGGGCAAGACCCTGTGAATGGTTCGGAATACTATATTACAGGGGTGCTTGCAGAGTTGGACGCGGAGAATGAGTGGTTCATTGACCGTAATGACCGAAGGAACCTTTACGTGTGGGCACCCGGCGGCCTTGCTCCCACCAATATTGAAGTCAAAAGACGCGTGCTAGGAATGGTCATCAATGGGAAGTCCTACGTGCATGTGGAGGGCGTCCAATTTTTAGCCTGTAGTATCCAGTTGGTGGGATCCGATTACTGTGAGTTGGATGGCATCACTGCCCGCTACATCTACGGCTCCGACCAGTCGCTTTCATATGGGGCGAACAACCAAAAAGACAACACGATCAACATTGATGGAGATTTTAACACCATAAAGAATAGCGATTTGGCCTATTCCTCTGGTTCGATGATTCATTTGAAGGGAACCGGAAATCAGGTGATCAACAATCTCATCCACCACACAACCTTTCTGGGCAACTATGCCGCATCGATCCAGTTCGATGAGTGCTATGATACGCTAATCAGCCATAATACCATTCATGATTCCGGCCGAGGCATCATTGCCGGTGTGAATCGAAATTCCATTATCCAGCACAACAAAATGCATGACTTTATGTGGCTATCATCTGATGGTGCGGCAATTTACTTCTGGGGCATGGATTTGGGCAATTCTGAGTTTCGTTATAACGAAATTTACAATGGCATCGGGATGGAAAATGGTTGGGGGAATTTGTCTTCATACGGCATCTACATGGACAATGGTGCGCACAATGTGCTCTTACACCACAATTTGATCTACGATATGGCTGATGACACCTCTGCCTGCATCAAATTTAATCAGCCAGGGAATTTCCGCTTAGCATTCAACAACACTCTGGTGGGCAACAAGGCCAAGAGCTTCACATCAAACTCAAATGGCGACTATCAAGCTGACAGCTTCGGTTCCGTCTTAGGCAACACCATCCTCACCGGAGAAGTGGAACTCAAGGCAGATATCTCAAACTTAAGATACATAAATAATCAAGATTCTAGTAATGGTTTTGACGAGGTCACTCATCTCAACGGCGACTATAGTCTAACAAATGTATCTCCAGCGATTGACTCGGGCGTCGACGATGCCACGATCACAAATACTTTTATTTCGAATGCTGTGATGCCCCATGATTTAGGTATCATCGGATCAGCCCCGGATGCGGGCGCCTATGAGTATGGTGGCTACTCTTGGGAGGTTGGGCACGATTTCAACAATGTGCCGACGCCTGATACGACGCGTAGAACTTCTAAATATATGAATCTGCTGCTCGACTCAGCGTTTGATGAAATGACGAACTGGGTTCCGATTGGTAGTCCGTCCATTGTCCCATATCAAGGCGTTCGGGTTGACTGGTTAAAGCAAGAGGGCGAGAAGAGGCGAAGAGGTATGCGGACATGGCTGAGGTTGAACAATCAAGGCGACGGCGTTGAACAAACCGTAACAGGACTCAAGCCCGACACCTATTATCACTTGTCTGGCTGGCTAGCTTCTGATGTCGGAGAATCCATTGAATTTGGCGTCAAAGATTTTGGTGGCGATACAATAGACCAATCCGCCAACAACGAACATTTTGACGTGCGCAGAGACATCTTTTTTAAAACTGGGGCAACCGATACCACAGCCACCGTCTTCATCACTAAGACAAGCAGCGGCTCTGCATATGTGTATGCAGATGATTTTGGTTTGATTGAGGATACTTCGGATTCGATCCATTTGACCGAGGATTTCGCAAGCGGCCTCGCGGGATGGAGCATTACCGATGATGTGACCGCTGCGGTCTCGGCACAGTCTCCATCTCCGAGTGGAGTCAATGTTGTCCAGGGCGCCCTTTTGAAGGACACCGCAGCGACCGGCACGCGAATGGATCACAGCATTTCTGTGCCCGACAGCAGGTCCCTTTATATTCAATTTGATTTTCTTTATACGGGAACGGTTCTAAATCCGGGAGTCCAATTGCTAAATGGCAACACGAAAGGCCTGAATTTGCACATGAGCGGAGGGAGTGGCTCTATCCAGTATAATGATGGAGGCACCTGGACGTTTCTTGCTACCTCACTGGTTGCAGACACTTGGTACTGTTTGACTTTAAGTGTGCTGCCGGAGGTAACGGTTAACGATCAGTTTGATCTGCGTGTTCAGAGTCTGGATTCTGACTTGCCCTTGGATGTGACTTACAACGGACTTGGTTTCCAGGGGAATTTGAATGAGTTCAATAACCTGCGTTTCCACTACAATGTCTCGCAACCGGGGTCAGTGGGCGGCGAATTCCAGATCGATAATGTTTTGGTAACCTCATCGGCCAGTGAATTGAACTATGACTTGCCAGTTCCACTTGCATCGGACCTCCCAGTCACCGACGGGCTACTCCTGCATCTTGACGCTTCCATGGTTTCAGGAGCGAGTGAAGGCGATCCTGTCGAGACTTGGTGGAATCTTGCAGCACCCGCAACCCCAGTAAATGCAGTCAGTGCCGGGGTAGCCCCCATATATTATGCGAGTGGATTCAACGGGATGCCTGCGCTACGATTCGACGGTGACGACGACTGGCTGGATATCGGCACCTTGAGAGCCGGTGAAGGCGCTGTAGAAATGTTCATGGTTGTCCAGAGCACGGCTACCGGTGGCAAAACGTGGCAGAGGTTTATCTCGGCCTACTCCAGCGGTGCAGATGATTTCAACGCACCCAATTGGACCGTGTTGCGCCCGAATAACAGTGGAGCACCCCAGACCGTATCGCCATCCATCGTGACACAGAGTTACAGCTCCGGTCGACACATCGACGGGATCGACCTTGCACGCAACGCACAAGCCACTGACCAGCATTTTGAAGGCGACATCGCCGAGGTCGTCATTTTTGACCGCCAGTTGACCAATGTGGAACGCGCGGAGCTGAATTATCACCTCGCGCAAAAATACAGTTTTGCCTTCGGCGACTATGGTTTGAGTAACAATGTAGATTCAGATAACGATAACCGCACCGATCTAGATGAATTGATTGCGGGCACCCGGCTGGACGACCCCGGTCACTATTTTACGACTCAGTATAGTGTGACGGGTGGTGATTTTCGTATGTCTTGGGATTCAGTTACTGAGCGTGAGTATACGGTCAAACGTAGTTTCGACTTGGAAGATTGGGACGATGTCGGGACTTACACTGGAGACGGTCTGGAGAAGCTCTTCCAGGAATCGATCGATGTGAATCTGAATCCCTCAGTGTTTTACCAAATGAAAATTACGCATCCTTAGGCTGCCTGCAGCAGAGAATGAAGCGACTGTTTATCGATATAACGCATTATGAAAAGAAATAGCTCAATTAGAAATACCTCATTTCGGAAACTAGTGGAACGCTTTAGGGTTTTTGCGTATTTGGACTGTCTTGTTTGTAGGATAATATAATACGTTCGTATAGATGTTAGTAGGGTAGTCTTGCTTGCAAGAACCTGGTATTCACAGATACTGCATTTATTAATTCCAACTGACTATGTCGGCATCTTTTTTCCACTCCAGTTGTCTTACTATTAGCGCTTTGCTTGGCGGTGTGTTGGTTCATGCTGCGGAGCGACCCAATATTCTATGGATTTATGCTGAAGACACCTCGCCATGGATGGGCTGTTATGGTGACGCTATTAATGCAGAGGCGACCCCACATATCGATTTGATCGCGAGCTCAGGTGTCTTGTTCACGCGTGCTTACGTGCCGGCTCCTGTCTGTTCGGCCACTCGCTCGGCAATGATGGTTGGTCAAAACGCGATTCGGTTTGGCGGACATGAGCACCGTTCTTCACGAGGCGCTCCGAAAATTCATTTGCCGGAAACGTATCAACTTCTGCCTAAGCTCTTGCAGGCTCAAGGCTACACGACCTTCAATCATGGCAAGACTGATTATAACTTTGTCTGGGATTCAAATGCTTATAATTATAATGCTAAGAGTAAAACAGACTTCGCGGACCTGGTGAGTCGTCAGCCATTCTTCGGGCAGATTCAAACCAAAGGAGGGAAGAATAATACTAGTCAATTTCCTGCTGAGCGAAAGGTTGATCCGGCTAGCGTAACAGTGCCGGCGGATTATCCAAACAATGAGATCTACCAAGGTGTGGTTGCGCAACATTACGATGCGATTCGTATGGATGATGATTTGATTGGTGGAATTTTAAGGGGCCTTGAATCTGCGGGATTAGCTGAAAATACCATTGTGGTGTATTTTTCTGATCATGGTGCTAACAATCTTGTTCGTCATAAACAGATGGCAACGGAGGGTGGCTTACACGTGCCATTTATGATCATGGGACCTGAAGCATGGGTGCCGCAGCAACAGGTGCGTGAAGACTTAGTCGACATGCTCGATCTCTCGGCGACTACCTTGGCATGGGCCGGGATCGCGCAGCCCGCATGGGTTGAGGGGCAGAATCTTTTCGGTGAAGACTTTAAGGCACGCACTTTTGTCGGAGGACAGAAGGATCGTC
>JADHSL010000036.1 GCA_016776925.1 Pirellulales bacterium
GGAAGTCCTTCAAGCCTGCCTACGTCGTGGAAACTCATCAATGGATACCTCATGGGTCCAGGTACGGCTTCAATCGGCGGCGCAAACCTGACCGGTGCGATCCTGACCGGTGCGGACTTGACGGGTGCAGACCTGTACTACGCAGACCTGACCGACGCAGTGCTAACCGACGCAGCCCTGACCGAAGTGAACCTGGCCGGCGCTGACTTAAACGGAGTTCGTTCTGGCGGCATAACATTCACTGGCACGACTCCTTCATTGCCTATCTTAGGGAGTTGGAAACTCATCAGCGGATACCTGATTGGTTTTGGTGCGGACCTGACCAACGCGGACCTGACCGGCGCGGACCTGAGCGATGCAGAACTAGGGGGAGTCCGCTCTGGCGGCATTACATTCACCGGCACGGCTCCTCCATTGCCTCAGACCTGGAAACTCATCAATGGATACCTCATTGGCCCGGGTGCCGATCTAACCAATGCGGATCTGACCGGCGCGGACCTGACTGGTGTGGACCTGGCCGGTGTGGACTTAAGTGGTGCGGAACTGACCGGTGCAACCATGACTGGTGTTTCCTCCGGTCAAATAACAGGAGCGCCCTTAAACCTCCCTACAGGTTGGCAGCTTTTTGGTGGATACTTGATTGGTCCAGGTGCGGACTTGAGCCTTGCAGACCTGACCGGTGTAGACCTGACCGGAGTTAAATCCGGTGGCATAACAGCTACGGGCACGCCTCCTACATTGCCTACCGCCTGGAAACTTATAAATGGATATCTGGTTGGTCCAGGTGCGGATCTAGCTAGCGCGACCCTGACCGGTGCGGATCTGACCGGTGCGAACCTGAACGATGCGGACCTGACAGGAGCAAACCTGACTGGTGCGACCTTAACGGGTGTGACTGGTGCCGCGAAATACAACTCAGCAACAACTCTTCCTGCTGGTTTCGACCCAGTTGCGGCAGGGTGGACGTTGGTTAGTTAGTAGTTGTCACTGCGGCTGGTGGTCTTCTGCCGTTTCCCCTTCCGCCAACCCCACGGTGCTATCGGGTTCGGGTCAGCCCACAAGCCGATCTTGTTTTCCTTGGCGTATCGTTCGGCGTTCTCTAGTTCTTCTGTCTTGTCGTAACGGCGATACCACCACGCCATTCCCATACGCATCATCATGGTATTGATGGCTTGGTCTCCATAAAATGTAGCCAAAAGTCCTGTTTTTGGAATCTACTTTCCATAAGTATTTCCAAGTCCAGGACGATTGTCCGTTGGCTTTACATCGCACATCGCATCATACACCTTGCGAACTCCTTCAACGAGCGTTTTGACATCCTTCGGCTCAAGGCCATGCAGCTTCTGCATTGATCGCCATGAACTCAGGATCAGGCTTTTTAGGAACTCGTTTTTTTTGATAGTGCGTCCGCTCTTGCGAAGCATCCAGTCCTCATTGCCGTGGTTGGCATCCCAGTCGCGCCACTTCCTTGACATGCTGAGTGTCTCTTCGATACGAATCTCAAGCCCTCCGCGGAGTTTTCCTGTTTTCGGATCAAGGAATGTTCGGATCTCGCTGTCGCCGATCTTGCTGAGTGCTTCGGCGACAATTTCGAGGACAACATTTGTGCCGACCATGCCCTGTGTCATTGCACGATCGAGGACAGGGCGGAGAAGATCAGCAAGCGTCTGTCGGTTGAAGTTCGCGATTGTCAGCGTTGCTGGTGAACGAATCATCGACTGGGTCCTGTTTTGCCACAAGCGCGATAGTGCAACGCACGCACGAAGTGTAGGTTCTCCAAAGGCCGTCAAATAATTTATATACCACGTATCGCACAATATTCCCAAGACAGGTTTCAGCAGATTGCAGACACGGATCAAATGAAAGAGCGTTCAGGATGTATTTCAGGTGCGTGCTTGGGGCGTAATTTCACGCTAGGAGAATCTATTCGTATGTGATCTCGTCTCAGAAAAGTGTCATTGCCCGTTCGAGATTCTGAGAGTTTGCACCACCGTGGTCAGAAGAGGTATTCTTCACAGCCTTTCCTGCAAAACCCACCAAGGTGACTTCATGATACGGATACATCCTTTTACTGCATTACGACCGTCATTCGAGGATGCCTCAGAAGTCTCAAGTGATCCCTACGATGTTATTTCAACGAGTGAAGCAAGGGAGCGTGCAGCGGGGAAACCAAAGTCATTTCTTCATGTCGTTCGCTCAGAGATTGACTTGCCGGCGGACACAGACTGTCATGCGTCAGAGGTATATAAAAAAGCGAGTGATAACCTGCAGGGCATGATTACTGATGGGGTGCTCCGGCGAGAGTCGCAGCCGAGCATTTATTTGTATCGGCAAATACGAGAAGGCATTGCCCAGGTGGGTATTGTTGGATGCGTTGAGGCTGATCAGTATCGGTCTGGTGAGATTCGAAAACATGAGAAAACCAGGCCGGACAAAGAGGATGACCGGACCCGACATTTACTCGCTACTGCGAGCCATGCAGAGCCAGTCTTTTTGTGCTTTCGAGATGCGCCTACTGAGGGCACGACAATTCATTCGATGATGGAGGCCGATATGGAATCGTCACCTCTGTTTGATTTTGTTGCCCCAGATGGTGTGCAGCACACAGGCTGGTGCGTGGCTGATCCAACAAGGTACGTGTCGGCATTTGAACAACTAAACAGGCTCTATATTGCGGATGGTCATCATCGATCTGCTGGGGCGGAGCGTGCAGCAACAGCATCCAAGCAAGTGGACGGACACCATAGTGAAGAAAAAGAATATGGTCGGTTTCTGGCAGTCGTCTTTCCTCATGATCAATTGAGGATACTGCCATACAATCGTGTTGTGGCAGACCTGAACGGGCTTTCTGCGGATGAGTTTCTTGGAAAATTACGGGCTGTTGGTTCACTTGAACAGGCACAGGCTGGGACGCCAGAAAAGCCAGGGCAGGTTCTTGTTTTTGTTGCTGGTGAGTGGTGGCTCCTTACGTTCCCTGAGTCATCGATAGATCGAAATGACCCGATTGCCAGCCTCGATGTTGCTCTTCTGCAGGACCGTGTACTCGCACCGATCTTAGGTATCGGTGATCCACGAACAGATTCACGGATCGCTTTTGTTGGAGGTGTTCGTGGCTGTGAAGAATTAGAGAAACGTGCGGGCGAACACGGTGTTGCTTTTTCCATGCATGCGACGAGTGCAGACGAACTGCTGGCGGTTGCGGATGCAGACGAGATCATGCCGCCGAAAAGCACATGGTTTGAGCCGAAGCTTCGTAGCGGTCTTTTTGTGCACGAGTTTGAGAGGATCGACGGCACAAAGGCTTGATTCAAATCAGGTGTTTACCCGATCCTCAGGCAGACATGCTTGGGTAGTATTAAAACTCTTGCTTCATGTGATGATTGCCCAAGCGCCTGACTTGAGTGGGTAGCGGCTAGGTCATCAAGCGGAAATGGGAACGGAACTCAAAAATGCTACGACTGAATCCTGAAGTGCCTGCGAACCAATTCCCCGATCTTTCACGAAGAAATTTTCTTGCTCATATAAGTGCAGGAGGGATGGCTTTTGGTACTGCTTGGTCAGGTATGGCGATCTCGTTGCTTCGCGCAGAGGACAGTCCCGTGGATGCTTCAGGAAAAGTTATCGCCGGCTTTGAAACGAATGAGCCAGCGGCAAAACCAGACGGATTGTGGAAACCCTTCTCTGATCGAAAAATACGTGTTGGTATTGCAGGATACGGTCTATGCAAATTTGGTGCACAATTTGGCTTCCAGGATCATCCGAATGTTGAAGTAGCTGCTGTGACTGATTTGATTGCCGATCGCCGCGCGCAGTTGGCGAAGGCATGTCGTTGTGCGCAAACGTATGAGTCCTGTGAAGACATGCTCAATGACGACAGCCTTGAAGCAGTTTATATTGCTACCGATGCGCCGAGCCATGCAGAGCTGGCGATCACCGCGCTGCTTCGTGGCAAGCACGTTGCGTCAGCGGTGCCGGCAGTTTTTGGTTCCCTTGAAGATGCCGATAGGCTGTTCGAGGCCGTCAAGAAGACGGGGCGTCACTACATGATGTTTGAGACGTCATGCTTTCATAAAAATCTCTACGCATGGCATCGGCGGTTCGATGCAGGGGCCCTAGGGAAGATCGTGTACTCCGAGGGAGAGTACTATCACTACTTCGGTAAGCCCTTAGGTGGATACAATCCGAAAACACGGACTGTTGATACAAACGGTTGGCGCAAGGGACTGCCGCCTCAATGGTACCCAACACACGCGACAGCATTCTATGTTGGCGTAACCGGCCACAGTTTTACTGAGGTGTCTGCGCTCGGAACCCCAAGTGTTGTTCCTCATCTTCAGCCCAAAAACAATCAGTACAAAAATCCATTTGGATCAGAAGTCGGACTCTTTCGGACAACAGAAGGAGGCATGTCGCGAATGGCCGTTTCGTGGGATATGCCATCTGCTCATGGCGAGCAGGGCAGAGTCTATGGTCAAAAAGATGAAAAGGTCCTTGTGTCAACTGCCCGGCCAGCACTCCCGCCGGGCATGGCTGCTGGATCACATGGTGGTTCGCATGGCCAACTGACCAGTGAATTCGTAGACGCTGTTTTGCGGAACAGGAAGCCGTGGATCGATGTCGCACAGTCACTCAACATGACCGTAGCGGGCATTGTAGCGCACCAATCAGCGCTTCGCGATGGAGAGACGCTTCGAGTTCCTCAGTACCATATGGGACAAGGCAGAAACTCATAGCTGGATGACGCACGGAAGTGATGTCCGGTTAAGTTACTGTTTTTTGTTGATGATGCCTTTGCTAGATCAGGCACCATATTTGCCAAAACGACCGGCGTGAGCCATTGCCAGAAGCATGAGGTGCTTGGCCGGAAACTGCCCAAGACCACCGCTGAGGCAATTGCGTTCACCGAAAGCCGTTGCCCCGTCCGGACGACATGGGTCCGCAACCAGAAGAGTTGGTACTGGATGCCATGAATGACTTTTGAGCTTACTGGGAGTGGAGTGATCCCCAGTCACGATGAGAACATCTGGCTTGAGTTCTTCAATACGAGGAATCATCTTGTCGAGTTCCTCGATCTGTTTCACTTTGTTCGCAAAGTTGCCGTCCTCGCCAGTTGAGTCGGTGTACTTGAAATGCAAGAAGAAGAAGTCGTAGTCATTCCAGCAGGCTTTTAGTTCGTCAACCTGTTCTCCGAGTGTCTGCGGTGTGCCCACAAGTTTCATGCCAACAAGACTGGCAAGCCCCTTGTACATCGGATAGACAGCAATTGCAGCAGCGCGCAATCCGTAGAGTTCTTCATACGTCGGCAAGGCTGGCTTGGCGGCAAATCCCCGTAATGTCAGACCGTTGGCTTTGGGCTCATCTTTGAGAATCTCGCAGGCCTGCCGAACAAACTCTTTGGCAATATCAGCAGTTTTCGCCGCCGCTGGATCAAGTGGCTGTGGGTCGAGTGGTGGTACGCCAGTGGCTTGAGGATCAGTGTCAGCAACTCTGCCATCAAGTCCACTTCCTCTGAATACCACAACAAAACGGTGCTCTTTGACCGGCTTTACAAAGACTTCGTATCCGTTTATGGCAACAGCCTGAAGTTTTTCGACAACCTGAAAACTCTCTTCTGAAGGAATACGACCAGCCCGTCGATCGCTGATCAGTCCGTTGCTATCGAGCGTACAGAAATTACCACGAGCAGCAACGTCATGAGGGCCAAGTTCAAATCCAATGCCAGTCGCCTCAAGTGCCCCGCGGCCGATTTTGAATTCAAGCGGATCGTAGCCAAAAAGGCCAAGGTGTCCGGGGCCTGAACCTGGCGTGATGCCGGGTAGCACTGGGACACTTGAGCCGCTTGTACCAATTCCAGCAAGCCGATCGAGGTTTGGTGTCACGGCGGTCTCAAGCTCTGTCTTTCCACCCGGATCCAACGGCAGCCCGCCGAGTCCGTCCGCAACGAGCATGATGATCTTGGAGTTACTGGGGCCTTTGAGTTCTTGGATCAGTTCGTGTTCGGTCACAACAGGGTCTCCAGGAGACGAGTGGAAAAAAGCCAGACGGAACCCTCAGTTGTCGGTTTCAGAGCCGGGGTCTGCAAGGGGGGGTGTGTCACTTTCGTGCTGCCAGCGAAGCTTGAAGCCAAGATGAGTCAGATACCCAATTGGGCCTGATAGAAATGTAAGCACCAGAGAGAGGCTCCGGAGCGGCCATGGGATGCCGTAGGCGATTGCTTCACGGGCAACCACGGTTCCGACCACCATGTCGAAAGCGAGATAATGAGTCCAGGCCGCCGCAAATACGAAGTCATCGCTAAAAATACTGCGGAGTCCGGAAAGTGTCATGACATCAGTTTGTGGAGGGCCTAGCGTGGCGAATTTCCAAGAAATGACGCCCAAGTAGATGGCCGCTAAGATGCCGGGAATAAGTTGCTTACACAGCGTATCCCGGACGAAAGTCTGCCGTGGAAACAAGACCAGCGGAATCCAGGCAAGGAGTGCAATCGTGTTTGTTAATTGAAAGAGTTGCTGAGCCATCCTCTTCTCCGGTAAGGTTTCGCGGTCTCAATAGGGTGATTGGTATGCTTTGGCTAAAAGCCTAGCATGCTCAAACCTGAGCACCATTGTTTCCATGTTTTACTTTTCGGCCTTTAAAGAGCTATCCCGATTATGAACGCTGTTCGATCCAAATCGTCTAATGATCCAATTTCCTATGATGCCGCTGCGGTCCTTGCTACTGGTGGAATACACCAAGCGGATGTGGATGACCTTGCAGGTCCGCTCTCTACAGCAAGAGAAGAAAGCCTCAATGATCTCGAACGCTGGCGAACGGATGGTGCTGGTAACGAGTCGCTCGATCCCGCGTTTCTCGATTTACCGGAACGGCTCCTGGCCGATTACGGAACACGTCGTCCGGAGAGTGAATTGTTTTCAATACTCCAAACGGCACGGCGACTTCGAGAAGCTGTTGATCGTGTTGTCGTGCTCGGTATAGGCGGGTCCTATATGGGTACCCGTGCACTCTTCGAGTCATGCTGCCATCCTTTTCACAACGAACTCTCTCGTGGAGAACGAGGTGGACGGCCTCGGCTGTCGTTTGAAGGCTTCAATATTGATAACGACTCTGCACAAGGTCTTCTCGATGTACTTCGATCACCCCCAGGCGGAGGTGATGGAGACGATCTTCTCGCTCAATGGGCGATGCTCGTAGTCAGCAAAAGTGGCGGCACGCTTGAGACCGCTGCAGCGACACGACTTTTTCTAAACGCGCTTTCTGACTCACTCAAGGGTGATGCCAAGCAGGTAGCAGAGCGAGTTGTTCCGGTAACAGGTGCGAGCGGAAAACTGGCCAGCCTGGCAAAGACACTCGGGTGTCCTGATGTTTTCGGTATTCCTGATGGCGTTGGTGGACGCTTCTCTGTCTTTACCGCTGTGGGTCTATTGCCTGCGTCACTTGTTGGGATCGATGTTGTTCGGTTACTTGAGGGCGCTGCAGCAATGACGCAACGCTTTCGTGAGTCACCAGTTTCTGAAAACCCAGTGTTGCAATACGTCGCTGTTTGCCATTTGGCTGAGAAGAAAATGGGGGCGACTATCCGAGTTCTTTCAAGTTGGAGTAACCAGCTTGAATCAGTTGGTCTCTGGTATGACCAGTTACTTTCTGAAAGTCTTGGTAAGGACGAAAAGGGAGCGACACCGCTCACCACAGTCACAACGCGAGATCTTCACTCGCGGGGGCAGCAGCATCAAGATGGTCGCCGCGACAAGCTTATCACGAATCTTTGTGTTGGAGAGTCACGCCGTGATCACATTGGGCTGCCGCCACTGAGTGGGTCCTCCGGAAACGAAGATCAGCTCGATGACCTTATTGGCACAACCTGGCCGTCCATGCTTGAAGCTGCGACAGAGGGTACGAATGAAGCATATGCCTCGGTAAAGCGTCCAACGGCCACTATTCACTTGCCCCAAATCGATGAATTCACAATCGGTCAACTTTTGCAGATGCTTATGCTCGCTACGGTCGTCGAGGGACGGCTCGTAGGGACAAATCCCTACGGCCAGCCGGGCGTGGAGGCATATAAAAAATTCATGATGAAGAGGCTTCGCCCCGATGGGTAATTGAAGTTCTATGGTCTGGTGTTTTTAGGTTTCAAGGTTTGTAGGTACGAGGAAACAAATGGCCGTTACGATTACATGGACAGGACATTCAACGTTTCTTATCGACACTGGAGCAGGGGTGCTTCTTGTTGATCCATTTCTTGATGATTGTCCGACGTGTCCCATTCAGGCGTCAGATGTTCAGTGCGATGCAATTCTGATCACGCATGGCCACTTTGATCATGTCGCCGACGCGGTATCGATAGCAAAAAGATTACAGTGCCCGGTCCTGTGTGCCTTTGAAATAGCCGAGTGGTTGGCCAAGCAAGGCATTGATGGTGCAGTGGGTATGAATCTTGGCGGTACGACGAGCGTGCCGGGCGGTTCTGCGAAGATGGAAATGGCGCACCATTCATCCAGTCTGCCAGATGGCACATATGCCGGCCCCGCAGCAAGCTGGCTGCTCGATGTGGGAGGGAAGCGGATATTTGTTGCGGGTGATACGTGTCTCTTTTCTGACATGGAACGTATCGGAAAGCCTGATGGTCAGGGTAGACGACTTGACTTGGCAATGCTCCCGATCGGCGACATGTTTACGATGGGACCTGCCGATTCTCTTGAAGCGATTCGCCTCTTGAGGCCAGAGCTGGTGATACCTTGCCATTACGGTACCTGGCCCCCTATTGAGCAAGACGTGGAGGCATGGGCGAAAGGTGTTCGCGACGGAGGTGTCGCTGAGCCGCAGGTATGTGCGCCAGGACAATCAGTCACCCTGAGTTAAGTCAAGTCTCAAGAAACTCTCTGAGTATCTACTGTGACATCGAAGGAAGTCGTGGGAGACTGACGGGTTCATTCGGTTGATTCACTTGCTGGAACCTGGACCTCGACCTTGCTGTCGGCAATCCGCACCGGAAAAACATCGACCTTGAGGGCAGGATTATCACACCAGGCACCATCGCATGTCTGGAATCGCCACGCATGCCAAGGGCAGGTGACAATACCTTCAACAATGGGGCCGGAACCAAGTGATGCGCCCATATGTGGGCAGAGATCGTCCATCGCATGGTAGGATTCACCATCGAAAAAGACAGCGATAAGTCGTCCGGCAACTTCGAACGTGCGGCCTTCGCCAGCCGGTATATCACCAGCAGAAAGAACTGGTGTGAACGGAATGTCTGAGTTGTCAGTTGTCATGAGTGCTCCGACGATATGATATCTGAATCGTCAGATCCATCATCTGTGTTTTTAGCCGTTTTCTACATGAGCAAACAGCGTGCCCCAAACAATTCAACTCCTGGTGCTGGACGTAGACGGCACTGTTACAGATAGTCGGCACGAAGTCACAGCAGCAGCAAAGCAAGCCGTGCATAAGGCGCAGGCTGCAGGGATACGTGTGATGTTGGCGACTGGTCGTCGGTACCGGGACGTGCTCCCTGTGGCTACGGAACTGGGGCTCGTTGGGCCAGTCGTAACTGCTTCAGGGGCTCTTGTGAAGATGCCGGTGCAGCACGAAACACTTTTTCGGTCGGGTTTTCATGAAGCAACACTCTCTCAAGTCCTCGAGTGCGTGATTGGCTTTGGTCACGAGCCAGTTCTTTACACCGACAGTTTCAATGAAGGTTTTGACTTCTACTGTCGGACGCTCGTCGCACGTGATAAGACCGGTGAGTTGACCGGGTTTGGTGAATATCTCCAAAAAAACAAACAGCTGGCTCGGGTCATGGCAACGCTCTGTGAATCTCCACCGGCGGATGCTTTTTCAGGATTTGTCATGGGGAATGTCCGTGAAATGGAGGCACTCGAATGTGCCCTGAACTCACGTTTCCCCGATATGTTGTCTATCCATACGATCCGCAGTCCTCGGTATCGTGATTGGCTGTGTGAGATCGCTCCGGCTGGAGTTGATAAGTGGTCGAGTGTTCTCCAGCTTGCAGACTCATGGGGAATTCCAGCAGAAGCTATCTGCGCGGTGGGTGATGACCGAAATGATCTCCCGATGATTATTGGGGCTGGCTTTGGTGTTGCGATGGGAAATGCACGCAAAGAGGTACAGGACACAGCAGATCACGTCGTTGGTTGCCATGAATCGGGTGGGCTCCTTGAATTAGTGGAGATTCTTACAAGCCGCTAGCGCCTATTCCTCGCATCTTGCCACAGTCGGCCGTTTTTGATGACTCGCCTTGTGAGAAAAAGGCGTGTTCTCTAGAGGTATGGTCGTGTCTCTCCTGTTATGCCATTCGGATGAACCGCCGAATCTGCACATGGAAAATCTACATGGACCTCAAGATTCAGCGACCATCGCCAACCTGTAAAGAAACCGGTTCTGAATTCAAGGCTGGTGATGTGATGTTTTCTGCGCTTGTTCGTGAGGAAGGAAGACTCATTCGGCATGATTGGTCTCATGACGCGTGGGCAGGTGCTCCTGATGAAACACTCGCCTGGTGGCGTAGCGTTGTACCGGAGCAAGAAGATGGTGGAGTCTCTCTCGCCCCCGTTGAGGCTCTTCTAGACACCTTGGAATCACTTGCGGACCAGCCCGAGGAAGCGTCACTTCGGTACCTGTTAGCCCTTCAGCTTATTCGACGAAGGGTCCTTCGGTTTGCCGAAAGCTCGAGCCAAGAAGAGACAGAGACCAGTGATATATGTGATAGAGAAGACGAAGTTGTGTCGCTTGTCTGCCGTCGCCGGGATTGTGAGTACGAGGTCGTGGCGGTCATGCCTAAAGCCGAAGAACATGCAGCACTGGAAGAGCGACTGGCCTCGCTTCTGTGGTCTGGAGGCGAGTCATGAGTTCTTCTAACGGGTTGGCGACTCGAACGTCTCTACCACTGGTACTTTTTGTGACCACTGTTGTCCTTGTTGCAGGAAGTGGTGCAAGTTGCCCGAATGTCATTCGGGGTTATCAGGTCGGAATTATGCCATTGCCTCGGACGCTTCCGGCTCAGCCAACACGTGAGCAAATTATCGCAGCCATTGAGGATAATACGTCACGCGTGCGAAGTTATGCAGCCACTCAGGCGGTGCTCGTCGTTCCGGGAGTGCCACGGCTTTCGGCTCAGGTTGCCTGTGAGCCTCCGCGACGATTTCGGTTGCGTGCGCAAACATCACTGACTGGAAATGAACTCGATATTGGCAGTAATGACGACCTTTTTTGGCTCTGGATTCGCCGGCATGAACCGCCGATCATGCTGTTTTGTCAGCATGAGAAGTATGAACAATCTTCTGCTCGACAGGTGTTGCCGATCCGAGCGGACTGGATGCCAGAGTTGTTAGGACTGGTTCGCTTCAGTCCTCAGCATCGACATGAGGGGCCATTTATGACTGCCGACGGTCGGCTCGAAATTCGTAGTACGATTGATTCCCCGGACGAACAACTCGTCCGATCAATTATCCTCCACCCGATGACAGGGCTTGTTGAAGAGCAGCACTTGTTTACCTCGACGGGGAAACGTTTGGCGAGTGTTCGTGCATCACGACATCGTGTGGATCCTGGATCTGGTGCAGCGTTACCACGGCTTATTGACGTTTCTTGGCCTGGATCTGGTGTTGAGTTTACCCTTGAAGTTACAAGCCTGGTGACAAATGTCCCGTCAACTGATCCGGGCCAACTCTGGCACATGCCAGCTTACGATGGGTATGAGCCAATTGATTTAGCTGACCCATCTGTGGTCATCGCCCCTGTCGGTGCTTCGCCCGGCCAGTGAGTCTCACTGAGTCTCATCTGACTTGCCGTGATCATTATCTGAGTCGTGCTCATTTTGGCGGATAGTCTTGCGGGCTTTGGATAACCGAGGTCCAATTGAGTTGACTGGAATTCCGGTTGCGTGTGAAATCTCACTGTAACTATGACCCTCGAGGTCGTGCATACGAAGAAGTACCTGCTCTTCTGTCGAGAGGTGTTTCAGGTAATGCTCTATTTCATCTTGTTGTGAAACGTGTTGTTGCGGAAGGGCAGTACGGTCCGCCAGTTCTGGTAGAGCCGTATTCTGGGTTAGAGTTTTTGGGTGATTGCTTTGCTGGAGCATGGCTCGTACGGTCACCCGACGAGCAATGACTGTGAGATAGGTTGTCAATGTTGACCGACCAGCAAAGAGTCTGAGAGAGGCTGCGTTTCGGTACACCAGTTGGGCAAAGACTTCAGCAGTGATGTCATCACAGTCGGCGGTTGTGATGCTCCATCCACGTCTCTCTGCGGTCTTGGCGACGACTGCACGAATAAGCCGTCCAAACCGCTTGATAAATGTATTCCAAGCCTGAGCATCACCAGTAAGGCATGCTTTGACGAGTGCTTGATCGATAGGTGAGCAGTGAGACTGATTCTCTTCACCCAGGTTTCTCGTGCTCTCAGTCACGCTGACGCCTCCGCAGTACGTTCGCAGTTTATGAACTATACCCCCTGTTTCTGCCAACAACCAAGTCGGGTGTGTGCTGAAGAGACGAATTCTGCCCCCCTGAGGACTCTTATTGAAGTTCTGATTCCTGTCTATCCGATGGAGAATTCGTTGACAGGTGGCTCACTGCTGCCTACGATGCCGCTGTTGAGACGTCTGTTGATATCGATACGCTTTGCCTATTCGGTATGATTCGACTTCTTGGCTCGTTTGGAATGCCGATGTGCGTAGTCGCACAGTGGTTGGTTTAAGGTCTTTTGATAAGGAGTTAGCCTGATATGACGCATGTCGTTGCTGAGCCCTGCTTCGCCTGCAAGTACACAGACTGTGTTGTTGTTTGCCCGGTCGAATGCTTTTACGAAGGCGACCAGATGCTTTACATTCATCCGGACGAATGCATTGACTGTGAGGCATGTGTTCCAGAGTGTCCGGTAGAAGCAATTTTTCACGAGGACAATCTGCCAGAAGAATGGAAGCCTTTTACCGAATTGAACGCTGAGATGTCACCGCAACTGCCGGTGATTACAGAGAAGAAGGACCCAATCTGTTAAATCCTGTGCCGGAAGACGCTTTCCACGGTCTGTAAGGCGTCTTACAAAACAAAAAACGGAGCCTCACGCTTCTTCGAGACGTGAGGCTCCGTTCATTGTTGAAGGTCAGCCAGCCAGTACGCTTTGTCAACGAAGCTTCTCCAGCTCACGTATTTTGGGTTGTGTAATTTCACGGTGAGGAGAGGGCTGTACCGAGGCTTGCGAGGTTTCCGGATGAGTTTCATGCCGGCCTCCCGCGGAGTTCGGCCACCTTTGCGGACATTACAGCTGACACACGCACACACGATATTGTCCCACGTGGTCGGGCCGCCCTTGCTCTTTGGGATCACGTGATCGAGAGAAAGTTCACTTGTCGGCTGGTTTCGGTTGCAGTACTGACAGCGATTTGCGTCCCTCGCAAACACATTCTTGCGATTAAATCGCATGTTTTCTCGTGGTAGTTGATTGCAACGAGGGAGCCGGATGACGCGTGGGGCCTGAAGGTCATACCCAACACCTCGAATCCAGTCCTGATCGGGGGATCGGTCCAATGTTTCAAGAGCAGAGAGTTCTCGCCATGAATCAATGGAGTGGGCTGAAAAATGGCCCTGGTCAATGTGTACAACTTCTGCAACATCGCGAAAAAGGAGCGCGAGGGCACGGCGGACATTGGTGACATGAACAGCAACAAATGAGCGATTCAGCACGAGTACGCTCATGCCTAGTGTTGCGTGCCGTTGGAATGGGAGGGTTGTTGCAGTGCTCATCCACGTGCCCTTGTTTGAGTTGCTAGCAGGCGCTTCTCCAAGTGACCAAATAAGAGTGTACTTGCTTGCTTAAACTGCTGCCAAATTAGGATTTTATTGGATTGTTGGGTCAAGCCGGTCGTTTGCAGATTCAGGTGGTCAAAATGATGAAATGTTTAAGACTTGCCTTTCCCGTCAGATACCGTCACACTTCAAGCATAGCGACTTGGCCGGGTGAGGATGTGCTGGTTCAAAATCAGAGAGTCCCCGTCACAGAGTTATATTTTTATTTATTATTTCGACAGACTCTGGAGGCAAACGTGCTTCACTATTCTTGTGATTTCTGTCAAAGGCCAATCGATCCTTCAGTGGGTATTCGCCACGTTGTGAAGATTAATGTTTTTCCTGCTGTTGATTCCCAGAATGATGAGAACTGTACGTCCGAAAGCGAATCTCTCGGTGATGATCACCTTGATGACATGCATGATCTTCTCGAAAGGCTCGAGGAGCAGGACCTCGCCGCATTTCTCGATGACGGCACTCGGGCACTTCGATTTGACCTGTGCGATGCGTGTCGGCAACGTTTTCTACGAAATCCTCTCGGAATTCAGTCGAACAAGTCATTTACTTTTAGTGACAATTGAGCCCATTTAACGAAGTGGTTCTTGCAAAGGCGCGCGGTGCAAATGTGACGTCTTGCTTTGCGTACTGCCACCACAATTGTGCAGGCCTTTATCTTTCCTTCTAGTGGCTGACGAGCCGTTGGGCTTGGTCGTTCAGATTCATTTTTTAGCAGGAACTTTGTGTCACGCTTGCGGAACTTTGGCTGGCCAGTAGGTTTTGATTATTCAATGTCTCTGCAGGAGAAGTTTTATGACGACCACTACGCTTTCCATCGCTACCATCGCCGGAGATGGAACTGGCCCTGAAGTAACATCGGAGGCCATCAAAGTTCTCGATGCAGTTGCCCGTCTGGATGGATTCGAATTCAATGTCGAATCGCTTGATTGGGGTGGCGATCGGTATTTGCGGACTGGTGAAATTATTCCTGAGGGCGGCCTCGATCTACTACGATCGAAGGATGCTGTTTTCCTGGGTGCAATTGGTCATCCGGATGTTGCACCTGGTGTCCTCGAGAAAGGCCTGCTCCTTGAGTTACGGTTCAAATTGGATCAATACATCAATTTGCGTCCCGTGAAACTTCTGCCCGGAGTTGAAACACCGCTTGCAGGACGTGGGCCCGACGACATCGACTTTGTGGTTGTTCGGGAAAATACTGAAGACCTGTACTGTGGTGTTGGTGGGTATTTGAAGAAAGGGACTGCAGACGAAGTTGCAGTCCAGCAAGCTGTGTACACGCGAAAAGGTTGCGAGCGATGTATTCGCTGGGCTTTTGAGTACACCCGTCGTAGGAATAGTCCTAAGAAGACGTTAACGCTTGTCGCAAAAACAAACGTATTAACGTTCGGTCATGATCTCTGGTGGCGGACGTTTCAAGAAGTCGCTACGGAATATCCGGATGTCAATACAGACTACAATCACGTCGACGCCTGCTGTATGTGGATGGTCAAAAATCCTGATGCCTACGACGTCATCGTGACCACAAATATGTTCGGCGATATCATCACAGACCTTGGCGGTATCCTTCAGGGTGGGATGGGTGTGGCAGCTGGAGGCAACCTCAATCCGGACGACGGTGGAGTAAGTATGTTCGAGCCGATGGGTGGAAGTGCCCCGAAATACACGGGCATGAACAAGATCAATCCAATTGCGGCCATCAACGCTATGGCGATGCTTCTTGAGCACTCTGGTCAGCCCCAATCAGCTGCTCGAATTGACAAGGCTGTAGCATCTGTAACGGGTACGAAAATGAAGAGTCAGGCTGCCGGACGCATGGGTTTCAGTACAAGTGAGGTTGGTGACTTGGTAGTCGCCGCCCTTGAGTCATAGGGGGTAGGCTTGAGTGAGCTTACGCCGTCGCTGTTGAAACACGAATTCCAGTTTTTTGGCTTCGTGCAGCGGCATCAACAATCTGAAGGGCCCGTGTAATATCCTGAAGGCTGCCCATTCGGCGAACAAGACTCATTGTCGATCGATGGAATTGGAGCAGCATCGATTCGTCGACAGGTCGTTCATTTTCCAATGACTCCTGGTGTCTTCCGGCTTCATCAAACCAGACAAGGTTTGTTGGTAGATCGATAAATGCAATGCCATGCTCGCACGCAACTTGCAATGCGGCTGGTGGCCGAAAAGCGACAGCTTCCTGCCACGATGAAGGGATGTATTGTCCATAGCTGATTTGGGCCAAGGAACTTGTTGTGGAATCTTCATCGCCCGGAAAGTCCAGGCTCATCATCTGATAATCAGAGAGCTTGTCCTGACAGCGACTGGTGTGGTGAACTGCGACCACGCTTGAGGGTTCTTTGTTTACAACATAACGGCACCAATCGACCATCTCGAGGAGATCCCAGCTGTCACTGCCTGCGGTGCGTACAGATCGCTTGCAAGGATCGGACGGCTGGGGGAGGCGATGGTGGCAGAAAAGCATCTTGGGGCGTCCAAGTTGCGTGGCGATGAGCTCTTTGAGTCGAACCGTTGCAGGAGCATGTCTTCGCGACAGTTCAGCCATAAAAGCAACGCCAGAGGATTCAACCCGACTGAACAGTTGGCTTAATTGGCTTCGGCAGGCCGGAAGAGAAGCAGCTGAATACACAGCCTTTCCTGCGTCACACGCGGCCAGGATAGGAGCAGTCCCATACCACTGGTCGCCGAGACAAAGAACGGCATCGACATCTTCACGGCCAGCCATGACCCTGAAGCCATCGACTGCTTCAGCATGAAGTTCAGACGCTGCACGAGTGGCTCGAAGGGATACTTGTTCGCAGACTGCTCGAACTTCAAACCGATCGGCAAGCGATCGAATCGCCGGAAGGTATTGCCCTTCCCAGCGATCGCCAAGGCCAACAATTGCAACACCCAGTTTCATGCCGTGCCTTCAGAAGATGGTGAGCTTGACTCAGTCGACTCAGAGGCAGCTTGCTCCTGTTCGTGTCGCAAGCCTTTGTCTGCAATGTCCTTGCGACACCACGCGCCTCGCCAGCGAATTTCTTTGACGCCTTCGTACGCTTTGAGTTTTGCACGTGCCAGAGATTCTGCATGAGCAGTCACCCCCAGAACACGGCCACCAGTGGTGAGTACCGTTTCTGGATTATCCGAGCTTGTTGTTGTTGCAGCGTGGAACACAACAACATTGTTCAGTTCACTAGCCGGACCAAGTCCACGGATTGCGTGTCCCTTCTCAACTGTTTCGGGATAACCCTCCGACGCCATGACTACGGTAACACTCGCTCCAGACTTCCATGTTGGTGACCTTATTTCATTAAGACGCCGATCAACGGCCGCGTCAATGAGCTCAAGGAGGCTCGATTCAAGACGGATGCAAAGAGCCTGGCATTCAGGATCACCAAAACGAACATTGAATTCAAGGACCTTGGGACCTTGCGACGTGAGCATGAGGCCAGCATAAAGAATTCCATGAAAGGGCGTTCGACGCCGACGCATACCATGAACAGTTGGGACGAGAATCTGTTCTTCTATTTCCGTCATCAGTGATTGGGTGACAAAGGGAGCAGGGCAGAAAGCACCCATTCCACCTGTATTCGGTCCACGGTCACCGTCGAACGCTGCTTTATGGTCCTGTAGCGGCGGTAGCGTCACGATGGTACGGCCGTCGGTTATGGCAATGACGCTGACCTCAACGCCATCGAGCCGTTCTTCAATAAGTACGCCAGATGCCGCTGTCCGAAATTGTGGATCGCGCTGCAATTGGTTAATCGCGTCAAGTGCTTCTTCACGGTTGCTGCAAACAAAAACACCTTTTCCGGCGGCGAGTCCGTCAGCTTTTACAACAACAGGTTCATCTTCGCGGGACTCGAGGAAGCTACGGGCTTTGTCGAGTGAATTAAACTGCCGATAGGTCGCCGTAGGTATGTCGTTGGTGTGGAGCAACTCTTTGCAGAAAATTTTACTGCCCTCGAGTTGGGCTGCGAGAGCGCTTGGCCCAAAGGTTCTGACACCCGCTTCAGTAAGTTTGTCAACAAGTCCGTTGACCAGAGGCGCTTCAGGGCCAACAACAACAAGGTCGATTTCATGCTGTTTTACGGCATCGAGAAGTGCGTCACTGTCGGTGGCCTGAATAGGCAGGTTCGTCGCTTCTTCTGCGGTCCCGGCATTTCCAGGGGCGGCAAAGACATTTGCTCCGTCGCGCGTCAGTTTCCATACGAGGGCATGTTCTCGCCCTCCATTGCCTACAACAAGTACGTTCTTTGATCGGTGCATGAAAAATTTTATGTCTCTGGTTAAAAAATCTACTTCTGGTGTATTGTAAAAGCGTGTCAGTATCTCTCAATTCTGACCTAATTTTGGAAAAAGTTTTGAGGGATTTGGGCAGGTTTTCAAAAACCCTCTGAAAACAACCCGAAATTAGAGTTTTGAGGGAGTATTCTTGCTCCATCCGACGTTGACACCAGCGGTGTGATAGATAAAGTTAAATAGAGTTCGTGAAAAAAATCACGAAGTAGCCCACGGTCCGAGAAAAATGGATTTTTTATACGGAAAGAGGCCAGTTTGGCAAGATGCTGGCTTAGGAAGAGTGTCATTGAAAACGTTCATTGATTTCACGAGTACTCGGTGTTGTGCCGCTGGTGCAGGGATGTCGCGTTGCAGTTGGGTGAGGGTGCTTTATGGCTGAAAAGAAAAAGATGTCAGTGGCGGACATTCTGGCTGCGGCGAGAGCAGATAAGCAGTCTGCGCCCAATACTGAAAAACCCGCGGCAGAAGAGGAAGTCACATCGGTTGACTCAAGTCCGGTTGAGTCGAGTGTTTCAGAAACTACGCCCGAACCTGTGGCTTCAAAAACCGGATCATCCGAACGTCCGAGTGTCAAAGATATTCTTGCGATGGCACGGTCAGGAAAAGGGAAGCCTGCTGAAGAACCGAAAAAAGCTTCCAAGCCAGCAGCAGCAAAGCAACCGGCGGCCAAGAAAGCGGCCTCTCCAAATTCACCGGCAGTAAGCGGCGCGAAGAAGAATGTGCAGCGAGATACAGCGAGCATCTTGGAGGCAGCAAGAGCTGGAACGAAACCGGGTCCGGTGAGTAAGTCAGAAGCAACAGGCTTCTCGAAACCCAAAGCAAAGCCTGCAGCGAAAAAAACGGCGAAAGCACCTCCTCGCCCTGTTCCGCCACGGCCAGCTCGTGAAAAGACAGTGAAGGCGAGCAAAGTATCGAAAACTGAAGAACGAAGGGGTTTCCTGGCTTACACAGTTGGTTCATTTATGGCAGTTGGGTTCACGGCACTCTCGGTAACTGGTGGGCTTTTCAGTATGGGGCTCGCGAGGTTCCTCTTTCCAAACGTGCTTGCAGAACCGCCAAGTAGTTTCAAAGTTGGGAGTAAGGAAGGATTTCCTTCCGGAGTAGTTGAAACAAAATTTGTCGCCCAGTATGGCGTGTGGGTTGTGAACGCAGACTTTGAGGGTGTCCAGCAGATATACGCCCTCAAAACTGTATGCACGCACCTTGGTTGCACTCCAAACTGGCTCGAGGCTGAGCAAAAATTCAAGTGTCCTTGTCACGGCAGTGGGTTTTATAAAGACGGAATCAATTTCGAAGGCCCCGCCCCCAGACCCCTTGAACGATATGCGATCAAAATTGCTGACGATGGGCAACTTGAGGTCGACAAAAGTAAATCGTTTCAGGAAGAACTTGGGCAGTGGAATGACCCGGCGTCGTACGTAACAGCATAAAAATAATACAACTCGCTCAGGCGAGCACTTTTAAACTTAATTGACTGGGCTGCACTCAATGGCCATTGGTGAAACAATCCGAAATTCGCAAATTTGGAAAAGTATCTTTCGTCATCCGATGCCGTTAGATCGTCGGAACCGAATTGTCGTCATGCTGACGAACTTTTTCCTCCACCTCCATCCGGTTTCAATTAAGAAGCAGGGGATTGCACTTTCTTTTACATGGTGCATGGGCGGAGTCACCTTTTTTCTGTTTCTTGTTGAAACAGTAACAGGTGTGCTTTTAATGTTTTACTACCGCCCAACGCTCGAGTGGGCATACAACGATATTCTTGCACTGCGTGATGTTACGAGCCTCGGCATCCTTCGGGAATTGCACAGGTGGGGTGCGCACGCAATGGTTATCACAACATGGTTGCATATGTATCGTGTGTTCCTGACTGGTAGCTATAAACCTCCACGAGAATTCAACTGGGTGATCGGAGTTATTCTGCTTTTGCTCACACTGCTGTTGTCGTTCACGGGCTACTTGCTTCCTTGGGATCAACTTGCGATCTGGGCGATTACCGTGGGTTCGAACATGGCACGAGCCACACCAATCCTTGGGTATGAGGGGCCTGGTCAGCAACTCTTAACCATTGGAGGTATCGATATGATTACGGATGGATCTGATGCCCGGTTTGGTCTGCTTGGCGCACGTTTTGTTGGTGAAGAAACATTGAATCGGTTTTACGTACTGCATTGCATCGCTATTCCCCTTGCAGCTGCACTTTTATTGGCCATTCATTTCTGGAGGGTTCGTAAAGATGGCGGTATTAGTGGCCCTCTGTAATCGGTAAGAATGTTGTTGCTGGTAAGGCGAAGTAGAGTTTCCTGTTCACGTTGGTCACGATCGAAAGTAATCGTTCAAAATGCATTCAAGTGGTTTTTTTCTTAACGACGTTGCTGGGTTCTTAGGTGGCTACTACACCTTCCTGGCAATTATGAATGGCATTGCTGCATTTCTTTTGTGGCGGAAGAAGGATGCACCGGGGTGGGCGCTCGTGTGGTCTGTGTTCGCCGGCGTGATGATGATTTTGGCTAGCCTTGCCCTGTCGGCGTCAAAATCCATGGTTCCTGCGCTACCGGAGGCAGTTCGTGGACTCGTAAACAGCCTCTCTGGTCCAGTGCTCTATACGCTTGGAACAACTGCCTTGTTTACTGGACTTTTTGTTTTCCGGAAGTTCTTTGTCCAGCCAATGGTTGCTTGGTCGGTGTTAAATTTTACGTTGCTCCTTCTTGGCTTGTCGATGGCAGATGAAAACTTTGCAGCCATTGTAATGAAGCCAGACAATGTACCAATTGTTGGTCTTGTTTATCTTTTGGCGTTCTTTACATGGGTGGCAACAAAGCAAGCGGTAGTCAATGACGAACGAATAAAACAGGGTTTGCCGGTTGTTGAAAAAGTGAATGACGAGAAAGTTCTTGTCTGGCCTGATCTGGTGTACACGGAATTGATTTGCATGGTCGGCGTGTCTGCCTTGCTTCTTGTCTGGGCGCTTTTTCTTCCCGCGCCTCTTGAAGAGCCGGCTTCAAGCGTGAAGACACCAAATCCTTCAAAGGCACCGTGGTATTTTCTTGGTCTCCAAGAGATGTTGGTGTATTTCGATCCTTGGTATGCAGGTGTTGTTTTGCCAAGCCTCGTCGTTTTTGGTTTGATGGCGATGCCCTACCTTGACTTCAATAAAAAAGGAAATGGCTACTACTCAATTGAAGAGCGTAAGTTCAGTTATCTTGTGTACCAGTTCGGCTTTTTTGAGTTATGGATCACCCTGATTATTCTTGGCACGTTCCTCCGAGGGCCAAATTGGAATTTCTTTGGTCCGTTTGAATACTGGACACCGTATAAGGTTGAAGTGCTCAATAACGTTGATCTCCCTCAAATGTTTTGGGTTCAGTGGCTTAATCAGCCTCTCCCACGCGCTCCGCAAGATGCTGGACTTTTGTCGCAAATTGGATTCATCTTTTTGAGAGAGGCGCCCGGATTGCTCATTATGGGCGTTTACTTAGTAGCTCTTCCGCCTTTGATGGCCGTCACAATCTTTCGTGGTTTTTATGCCAAAATGGGCTTCATACGATACATGGTGATGTCGAATTTAATGCTTTTGATGCTTACTCTTCCACTCAAAATGATTCTCCGCTGGACGGTGAATTTGAAGTACATAATCAGTATTCCGGAGTTCTCGTTAAATTTTTGACTTTTCTGACCAAAAAGCGATTAATTAAGTAGGTCGACCCCCGCGAGCTTAGAAATGCCAGCTACAGAAAAAACTTGGTGGAACATGCAGGTCCTGCACATCACATTTTGTGTGTTGGCGGTGATGCTGTTAGTTGCGACCGTAGTTATGCTTGCCGCGGATCATAATCGCCCATGGAAAAAATATCAGAGAACATTTCGCGCTCTCGAAACCTGGTCTGCGGCGGCGCAAGTTGATTCAGAAGACTCGTTAGCATTTCAAGCAAAGTCGACTGAACTAGAGGCCTCTCTGGCCGAAGTTCGAAGGGCAGATCTTGACCCGGCCTTAGTCACGGAATTTCTTGAGCGAGCGGGAACAGTTAAGGAGGACACGGAGGCCGCTGCGTTTGCAAAAGAAGACGTCAGCCGCTTGCTCGAAGCAAAAGACCCAGACAGCCGATTTCAGATCCGGGGCGACTTACTGCAACGTTTTCAAGATATTGTTGATCGTTCCAAGTTTCGTGAAGACAACCTTGCTGGTAGTTTAAAATTGTGGAAGGCAAAACTTGATAAGGGGCGAGCTGATTACGAGTTAGCTGTCTCCGAAGAGAAGGATGATTCGAAGCAAAAGGAACTGTTGGCTCTTGCCGATGACAACAGGAAAGAAGTTACAGAGGCAACGCTTGCTTTTCAGGCAGCCAACACACACCGGAAGCAACTTGTTGAGACATTAAGGAAGATCACGGCGACTGAGGATGCTGCTGCAAAAAGTCTTGCGGATCATCGGCAGACGTTGGCGTTGCTGAAAAAAACCCTGAGCGATCGGGCTCCGAATATCGGTAAGACAGTTCTTGAGCTACCTGTCCTTGATGCATTCAACAGCCCGCTACGAATTGATCAAATCTGGCTTCCGAAGTTAACTCTCAATAATAACTTTCGTGATGTTGCCAGGTTCGATAGGTGTACAACGTGTCATCAAGGCATGAACAAATCTGCACCAGGTGCGCCGTCGGAGCCGGCTTATCCAGAGGCAGCAATTGTGGAAGTGGTTCTTCCGACGCCGAATGAACCGCCCGTGTCCGGTTCGGCCGAGAGCGAAGCGATTCAGATGGAAAGCGCCTTTGGGTTTTCCCTTGCGACCCAAGGGCTGTTCCGTGAGGATTCTCCAACGGTAAGTGTTGTTTTGCCGGAATCGCCAGCCGCAATCGCAGGCCTTCAGAGTGGAGATGTCATTACGTCCGTTGGTGGTGGTCGTACCTCTGTTCGTGAGTTAGCAGTTACGGCGTTACTCGAAAATGTTTCATGGGGCACGCCTTTGCGTTTAGAAGTTCAGCGTGGTGTCCCTCAGCCGTATGCAACGCATCCGCGGCTTGACCTTTTTGTGAGTGACTCAAGCCCTCATTCAATGCAGACTTTTGGTTGTACAATTTGCCATCAAGGGCAGGGCAGTGCAACGAGTTTCAAGTGGTCTTCTCATACACCAAATTCGCCGAAGCAGTCTCACGTCTGGCATGATGAATACGGTTGGTTTAACAATCATCACTGGATTTATCCGATGCTGCCACAGCGGTTTGAGGAATCGAGCTGCCTGAAGTGTCACCATGAGGTTGTGGATCTCGAGCCGAGCGAGCGATTTCCTGAGCCTCCAGCGCCAAAAGTTGTTGCTGGCTACCACCTCATTCGTCAGTACGGTTGTTATGGGTGCCATGAAATTAAAGGCTGGTCAGGTCCAGATCAGCGAGTTGGTCCAGACTTGAGACTCGAGCCGAACTATCATGAGGTGGCTCAGGCTGTTGCTGTTGACCCTGGTGCCCAGCAAATGGATGGCACCTTTAATGATTGGGTAACCGATGTCATCTCAAGTCCTGATGGCAATGACGCTCGGCAGCGTCTTCGGGAAGCGATTGATGCAGATGCTGCCCTCGGTGATGACGCGAAACTGACTGATCGGACTCACGTACTCGCATCTCTCTTGAAGACGCCCGAGACACCCGGCATGTTCCCGAAGGTGGGACCAAGTCTTCGGCATGTCGCTTCGAAAGTTGGCTTTGAGTGGCTGTATGCTTGGCTTCGGAATCCTCAAGACTTTCGGCCGTCTACGAAAATGCCTCGATTCTTTGGGCTATGGGAGCATCTTGACGGAGCGGGTCTTGAGGAGTCTGAGCGTTACGAGCCTCTCGAAATACGGTCCATGATTGCCTACCTGACGTCAAGCAGCCAGCCGTTTAAGTACATTGAGCCGTACCAGGGCATTACAGCCCCTGCGGATGTGGTTCGGGGTAAAAAGGTTGTGGAAGTTAGAGGATGCCTTGCATGTCATCAGCATGCTGATTTTCCTGCCGCCGAAAGCAATCACGGTCCGGATTTGTCTCGCATTGGGGCGAAGGTTGCGAGTCAGCCGAACGGTGTTCGGTGGCTCTATAGCTGGCTTCGTAATCCGGCCGCCTATCACCCACGAACAATCATGCCAAATGTGTTGCTTGAGCCCGTCACGAATGCGGACGGGTCGGTGAGTGATCCAGCAGCAGATGCAGTTGCGTACCTCTTGCAGTCAACGGAAGGGTGGAAACCAGAAGACATCCCGTCGGCAGCAATGTCAGGTGATGAGAAAGCCGCGCTTGAAGAGCTTGCGATGCTCTATCTTGAAGGCCGTTTTCCATCGCAGAAAGCCTCTACCGTCCTCCGTGAGGGGCTCCCCGAGGGCACGAGGATTCTCGGAGATGAAGAAGTGTTCGTCGGTTTGGCTACTGCCGAGCGTGATGAGGTGCTTCTCAATTACGTTGGTAAAAAAACAATCGGAAAACTTGCGTGCTATTCATGCCATGACATTCCGGGTTTCGAAGATGCCAAGCCCGCTGGTGCGGCTCTTGCCGATTGGGGGAGGAAAGACCCCTCAAGAATTGCGTTTGAGCAAGTTGTCCAATTCGTGATGAAGGATCTTTCGCACGGTGGTCATCATGATGATCCGCACAAGGG
>JADHSL010000138.1 GCA_016776925.1 Pirellulales bacterium
TCATGATGGTCTTCGCCCTTCCACTTGACACGTGGAACACGCCATGTCTGCCGATCGTAAATATCGTACTCGGCCTCAAGCGTATTTATTTGTGCAAAGAAAGGTTGATTCTTGGGTAGCTCTTCCCATCTATCTGTGTCATACAGTTTTCCTTCATTCACAAAATTCAGGTCGAGCTTTCCGGAGCCAACAACCTCACCATTCATTGTCTTGATATTTGCCGTGGTGTAGCCAACCGCTTTGAGCCTGTGTGTCAGTGGCCTGACTCCCTCAGGAAGCTGATAGTCATCTTCCCGGTGTGACCGCATGTTATGTGTATCAGAAGACGTCTGATACATCCCGGTAAAAAATGCACTGCGGCTCGGCGCGCACACTGGTGATGTTGCAAAAACTTTGGTGTACCGCATGCCTTCTTTTGCTAGGCCGTCAAGATGAGGTGTCTTTACATGCTGAGCCCCATAACATCCAAGGTCGAGCTTTAGATTTTCACCAACAATCCACAGGATATTTGGTGGATCAAAAGTGCTTTGAGCCTCCACCGAAAATACCGGGAGACATACAACCAAAACAAAGATACCGATGCCGGAAAAATATTTCATTGTGTTACCCATAAACATGCAGCACTCGTCCCAAGAAAAGAATACGACAAATGAAGTGCCACCAACAAATTCTCCATCGATAGTGATCAATGGATTGCGGGAAACCTATCACATCTTCAAGGGAGAATCCTTGACCAGACTGTGTGCACTCTATCTTTTCTGGAACCTCACAATAGAAAGAAAATGAAACGGAGAACATCGATAGCAACATGTTTTTCTACCTTACTATCTGTGAACGAAACCCGAAGGTCCAATAATCGTTGAAAACAGGAAGGACTTTGTTGTTTTGTTTCTTGCCACGAGCATGTAGCCTTTACGATATTCTCATTTCCTCGCTGATAGTAAAGTTCGTATTCATGAAGATTGAATTTCCGTTCAGGAACTTTCCCTTCGTGGGATTACTCAGCGGCATGTTCCTGATTCTTTCTTCAGGTTCATTACAAGCTGATCCTATTCGGAAAGGGCCCCAGCCGATCAAGCCTGCTGAACATGGCATTGGACAACTGGTCAAAGCATTTTCATTTTCAGATATCAATGGCGAACAGCATACTTTTGGCTCTGAACACGCTGCACAACTCACAGCTTTTTGCTTCACAAGTACATCCTGCCCCCTTAGTCGGAAATATCTACCAACTCTGGCAAAGCTCTCTCATTCGGCGCCTGCACATGTTCAATATATTCTTGTCAATCCAATTCAATCTGACAAAAAAGAGAACATGCAGGCTGCTGCACAACAAGCACGCAATGCAATCTATGTTCACGATGCTGATGGAAAACTGTCGCAGTATCTCCAAGCTCAAACAACAACTGATGTGATTGTTGTTGATGCTCATCGCACTGTTGTCTACCACGGTGCCATTGATGATCAATACGGCTTTGGATATGCCCGGGCAGAACCAAAACAACACTTTTTAAAAGATGCTATTGAGTCTTTACTTCAGGGGCAGCAGCCCTCGATCGCTGCAACGGATGCACCGGGATGTGATCTGAGTTATGAAGTGGTGAAAGATACTGCGGGCATGACGACCTATCACGGAGAAATCTCAAGGATCTTGCAAAGAAATTGTATTGAGTGTCATCGAAAAGGTGGCATTGGACCATTTCCCTTAGACAGCTATGAGGACGTTGTTGCGCATGCTGGCATGATTCAGACTGTTGTGACCAACAAAACCATGCCTCCCTGGTTTGCTGAAGAATCAAGATCGAGCAAGACATCAACCACAAACCATCAACACATTTGGAAAAATGATCGGTCGCTGACCGCAGATGATCGGAATGACCTTCTTGCGTGGGTTCAGAGTGATCATCCACTGGGAAATCTTGCGGATGCTCCCAAGCCAATGACATTCCCAACCGATTGGCAGATTGGGAAACCCGATAGAGTCTGGAAATTTTCTGAACCAATACCCGTGCAGGCAACCGGGGTCATGCCCTATCAATACATAACGATTGATACACAACTGGACGAATCAAAATGGGTACAAGCAATTGAAATCCAACCTGGCAGTCCTGAAGTTGTGCATCATGTCATTATCACGCTTCATATACCTGGTCAAGGAAAGAGAAGTTCGGCTGAGCGAGAAGAAGATGGCCTTTGGGCTGGCTATGTACCTGGTCAGTCTGTCTGGGAATATCCCAAGGGTTTCGCCCGTTACCTTCCAAAAGGGTCACGTCTCATTTTCCAGATGCACTACACACCAAATGGAATCGCGACGACCGACCAAACACGAGTCGGAGTTATCTACGCAGATGCACCTCCGGAGCACGAAGTGCGTATCAAAGGCCTCTCAAATCATCACATACGTATCCCACCTTTCGCGAAGCACCACCGAGAAGAGGCATCACTCAAGCTTCCCGTCGATGCTACAGTGCTCGGATTTCTTCCGCATATGCATTTACGCGGAAGCGCTTGTCGCTATGAGGTGATCGATACCACAGGTCGTCAAGAAGTTCTTTTAGATATCCCTCAGTATGATTTTAATTGGCAACTGCTTTATCGGTACACCGAACCAAGAACATTTCATGAAGGTGATACCATCACGTTTACGGCATGGTTTGATAACTCGGCAGAGAATCCTGCCAACCCTGACCCAACAGAGACTGTTTATTGGGGACAACAAACATTTGAAGAAATGCTACTTGGGTACGTTGAATATTTTCTCCCTGGAGTTCCACCGGGAACTCCTTTGACAAACACGGCACGTTCACAGAAGCAACAAGGAAATCTGCCAGCACGGGACAACAAGAACTTCCAGGCTTTCTTTTTACGCTTTGATCAAGATGGTGATCATGCCTTGAGCAAAGAGGAGTTACCAAACCGACTACGAAGCCGATTTAACCAAGTTGATTCTGATCGGAATGGTCTTCTTTCGTACGAAGAGGTTCAAGAGTCTCAGGCCCAGTGACAACGACTGAATTGGGCGTGAAATCTGTGTTTTCAGTTCGCACAGTACTGGCGTTCGTGATACGATTCGTGCAATAAATCTGGTCTTTGTTCTTCCGTCAACTCACTCGTGGAGCTATCTCAATGCATTGTGGAAATAGACTTTTTCTGTGCGTCGCACTTTGTGTTACCTCATTACCGCTTGCATTAACTGCAGAATCTTCCAGCGACGCATGGATCACCATGTTTAACGGACAGGATCTCTCTGGTTGGAAAGCAAACCCTGAAAACCCAGATTCCTTTCATGTCGAAGATGGTGTCCTTGTTGTCGACGGACCACGCTGTCATCTTTTCTGGATTGGTGATCCAGAAAATTCAGAGGACGAGCAACTCACAAATTTTCACTGGCATGCAAAAGTCAAAACCATGCCAAAAGCCAATGGTGGACTCTACTTTCATACGCAGTATGAGGAATCAGGCTGGCCTTTTGCCGGCTATGAGTGCCAGGTAAACCAGACCCACAAAGATCGCAAAAAAACAGGTGGGCTCTATGCGGTTGCTGACGTCCTTGACACATCACCAGTCAAAGATGGGGAGTGGTATGACTACGATATTATTGTTGACGGGAAACACATTGTTATCAAAATCAACGGCGTCGTGACAACGGACTGGACAGAGCCAGACGATTGGCAGCCACCAAAAAAAATGTCTGGCCGAAGACTTTCACAAGGCACATTTGCCATACAGGCTCATGACCCCGAAAGCGTCGTGCATTACAAGGACATACGGATGAAACGTCTCCCGTAAGAATCCTTGGTCATTCATAGATCGGGAAAAATGTATTGAATGCCTGCTCACAAAAATCACCGGGGTCATTAAACCGGCGATTTTCGTTGAGGCCGTCAATGACCAGCATCTGCTCCGCAGAAAGTGAAAAATCAAAAAGAGAGATGTTTTCTGCAAGACGTTTCGGCTGGGATGTCTTTGGGACAACTGCTGTACCACGTTGGACTCCCCACCGAAGTAAGACTTGTGCCGGCGTTCTTCCGACTGCGTCAGCTATTGCAAGAATACTTTCGTGCATGAACAAACTATCACCTTCTTTCGCCATGCCGAGCGACACGTACGAAGGTGCACCCAACGGTGAAAAAGCCGTGACGGCGATATCTTCTTGATCACAAAATCGTAGAAGTTTTTTTTGGGTCAGCCTTGGGTGCATCTCCACCTGCAGACTAGACGGTTGAATTCGAGCTCCAGCTTGTAAGTCACGTAACAGCGAGACACCAAAATTACACACACCAATAGTCCGTACGAGTCCCGCATCAACCAGTTCTTCCATGGCACCCCATGTTTCGGCTAGTGGAACCTTGATTGATTGCATGGAAGGGTTTGGTGCATCTGGCTCAAAAAACCAACCTGGTGGATAGCGTGTCTCAGGCGGTACGTACGCTAAGGCAATTGGAAAATGAATCAGATAACTATCGAGATATTCCAGCCGAAGATCTCGCAAGGTTCTTTCAATTGCTGATCGTACGTATTTGGGTTCATGGAAGGTATTCCAGAGTTTTGAAGTCACCCACAAATCTTCACGATGACACAGGTTTGATGTAAGGACACGCTCGATACCTTTTCCAACCTCTGCTTCATTTCCATAATCACACGCGCTATCAAGGTGTCGGTAGCCAACACTGATCGCCTCATGAATCAGTTCACCTACGCTTGCAGGATCTACCTTCCATAAGCCAAGCCCAACAGAAGGCATGTGCGTGGCAGAAGTATTATCTGGACTACTGACTGGAATCATCGAATTTGACATATTCATTTCTTTCAAAACCACACGACGTAGCGCGTCGCAGACATGAGAATACCTGATACTCCAAAGCTAACGACGTCTTCTATCAGGCCTTCTTATAGATCAAAACATCACACGGCGTGTTATTTTGTTAGAAAACTACATGATCGTGTTACAGCGATGGGTACAGCGTAGCAACTTCCATCTCCTGGAGGAGATCGTTGATGATTATTGTTTTGATGGGTGTGTCGGGATGTGGCAAGACAACAGTCGGCACCAAACTGGCCAGCCACCTTGGCTGGGAATATCAGGAAGGGGATGCCCTCCATCCACAAGAAAATATTCTAAAAATGTCAGATGGTGTTCCACTGAATGATGATGATCGCAAGCCATGGATTTCTAGGATTTCGGATTGGATTGATTCTCGTTGCGAGGCTGGCAGAGATGGTGTCATTAGCTGCTCTGCACTCAAGGAGTCGTACCGTCGTACGATCAGAGGAAATCAAAAGGATGTGCAGTTTATCTACTTGCGTGGCACCAGAGAATTACTCTCGCGGCGTCTAAGCCAACGAAGAGATCATTTCATGCCACCAGATCTTCTCGAAAGTCAGCTTAATCTTCTAGAAGAACCGAGTGCTGATGAGCGCGCCTTCGTGGTAACGATTGACCGCACCCCCAACGATATAGTTAAAAGTATCTGTGATCTCCTGGGCCTACAATGAGCAGTCGTTCTTTGGAAAAGAGGCTCCGTATTTCGATCACTAACTATGCATCCGCGGCTGCTTGTCACCCTCGGAAATGATCTCTGCCTCTCGTGAAGCCAGCCAGTGCAGTCTGTCATGAACAGTTGATTCTGGTGCTATATCACAGGCAAGCCGAACATATGTTGCGTGGTGACGCGCCTCTGATTCAAAAAGGCCGCCATAAAACTTTTGCAACTCTTCGTCATGAACATGATTTTTCAATAACGAAAATCGCTCGCAACTACGAGCTTCAATCAGACCAGCCACAAGCAAGCGATCAACTGCTCGCTCTGGCTCATTCTTACAAATCAATTTGTGAAGTTTTGGACCATAGCTACTCGGAATTAATTTTCTAAACTGAATATCTCGTC
>JADHSL010000139.1 GCA_016776925.1 Pirellulales bacterium
ATCTTCAAGTAGGCCCGGACGGACTCGAACCGCCGACCAAGGGATTATGAGTCCCCTGCTCTAACCAACTGAGCTACGGGCCCGAAGTTTTCATACTATACCCGATCCTCAGCAGAAATCAGGCAGTGCCTTTTAAAGAGGCCCCATGCCGGAAAGCTTGATTTTCTGCGGGCAAAACCATCGACGGTTTTCCGCCATGTGCGGCATAATGATGGAAGTTGAAAAATGTCTTGGGGCGGTTCAGTACACCACCATCAAACAGCCATACCAAATACATAGTTTTTCTACTTCTCAAAAAACGACCAACTATAACACTGTGATGCAAAGCCAGGAAACGAAGAAACAAATAGAATCTGTACCGTCATGGTGGCAAAGCGATGATGCCTGGGCAATGATCATGGCGGCTGGGATGCTCGTCATTGCCTGGTTTGCATTACAGCCAACGATTTTGCCAGCAACAGGTGAAACATCATTTGAAAACCTGCTTGCACCATGGGTTGCCAAGCCGGGGAGCTGGACATTAAATCCACTTGTAGCATTCGATGGACTGACACAAGAGGCAGGGCCGTCAAAAGGGTTTGCTGTTCTGGCGACTGCCGGTGGTTGCATTGTTGTTTTTGTACTTGGGCTCACCGGCACAGGCATCTCTCTTCGTAAAAGTCTGCCTGCTGTTACCACGGTCACCCTTCTGGCTGTTCTTGCATGGCTGGCAAGCACGCAAACAACAATAAAAGGTCTTCAACTGTCTTATGTGTTGTGGGCTTTTGTTGGCGGGTTATTTATTAGTAATGTCATCGGAATACCAAACTGGCTGAAGCCTGGGCTGCGGGGTGAACTCTATATTAAGACTGGCTTGGTATTGATGGGAGCAGGCCTCCTCTTTGGCACCCTGATGAAACTTGGGCCTCCCGGCATACTCGTGTCGTGGATCACGACACCAATTGTTCTTATTGGAACGTATCAATTTGGTCAGCGTGTGCTGAAGATCAAATCTAAAACGCTGAATCTCGTTCTCTCTGCAGACATGAGCGTGTGCGGAGTATCGGCTGCAGTAGCAACGGCCGCTGCCTGTAAAGCAAAGAAAGAAGAACTCTCAATTGCCGTTGGTATCTCGCTGGCGTTCACTGTTGTGATGATGTTTACATTGCCAGCGGTTTGCAATGCACTTGGACTTGATCAGGTGTTAGCTGGTGCATGGATTGGTGGAACGGTCGACTCAACAGGTGCCGTTGTTGCAGCAGGTGAACTGGTTGGACCAATCGCCCGTGATGTTGCCGCCTCAGTGAAGTTGATTCAAAACGTGATGATTGGCTTTATTTCATTAGGTGTTGCTACATGGTGGGCCCGGTCAGGTGAAGATGCTGACGGAGGCCAGGTTCCGGCAACAGGATTAGAACTGCTTCAAGAAATATGGAAGCGGCTGCCGAAATTTATTCTCGGTTTCGTTGCGGCCTCGGCCATTTTTACACTCCTTGCTTCAACAGGCACTGAGGCACGGCAGGAGGGGATAGCTGCGATGCTCTCTGGCCCTGTGAAGATGATGCGGTCATGGTGTTTTTGTCTGGCGTTTGTCAGCATTGGGTTAGAAACGGATATACGAAAACTGGCCAGCGTGATGGGTTCTATAAAACCCATTATTCTCTACCTGTGCGGGCAGGCGTTCAATTTATTGCTAACCTTTACCATGGCTTATCTTGCATTCCGTGTTGTGTTTCCAGACGTTGCAGCACGTATCGCTGCTGGCGGGTAACACAATTAATGCAGTGCCAGGAAGAATATTCTGGCCCTCTATCAATATAAAAATATGTCACTCAAAGATACTTTCAAACTTGCCACTAAAATGTTTCGCGTTGCACCGGGCGAGGCACCAAAACTCGATGCACGTGACTCAGCATGGGCAGGTGATGAAGACCGGTCAGAGAAAAAGCGAAAGAAGCAGGCAGGTAAAATTCTTGAGGATGGTGTTGAGGAACTAGCAGAATTACAAGAATTGTTGTACGCCTCTGATACGTGGAGTGTGTTGGTTGTGTTTCAGGCACTCGACGCTGCTGGTAAGGACGGTGCCATTAAGCACGTGATGAGTGGTGTCAATCCACAGGGTGTAGAAGTGACGAGTTTCAAAGAGCCCTCGTCGGAAGATCTCGATCATACATTTCTCTGGCGGTGTATGAAGAAACTTCCTGAACGGGGTCGAATTGGGATATTTAATCGATCCTATTATGAAGAAGTACTCATTGTTCGAGTGCATCCAGATCTGTTAGAAGCCCAAAGTATCCCGAATGTGCATGCAGAAGATCAGACATGGCAGGATCGATTTGATGATATCAATGCCTTCGAAAGGCATCTTGCTCGCAACGGCACAAAGATCGTGAAGTTTTTTCTCCACGTTTCAAAAGAAGAACAAAAAAGTAGATTCCTTGATCGCATCAATCGGCCAGATAAACACTGGAAGTTTGCCGCTGCTGATATTACTGAGCGACAATACTTTGATGACTACACAAAAGCGTATGAAGAGATGATCGCTGCCACCAGTACTGACCATGCACCGTGGTATATCATTCCAGCGGACAAGAAGTGGGTGAGCCGTGCTGCGGTTGCCACTATATTGGCAGGCACGATTCAGCAACTTGGTCTGACCTGGCCTGCGGTGTCTGAAGAGCAGGAACAAGAAATTGAATCGGCACGAAAAAAACTCGAAGCCGAGTAAGTCCGAATGAGTTGTAGCCGAATGCTACGCTGAACGTTTGAGTGGAACTTCTTGTGATGTTCCGATCTGGCCAGCGATTGCTTTGGCTGTCTCGGGTTTCTTTGGCAGTATATATTCAGGGACAAGTTGGTGGAGAAGGGCACGGACTTCATCGGCCGGCCTATGCAAAACAGTGGTTAACTGCTCAATCACTATGTCTGTATTCTCAACACCAACAGCCTTTATTTCAGCTGAATGAATTTTCGGGTGGGCTGTGTCCAAAAGCTTTTCGTGTTCAGTAAAAAGTTCTTCGTAAAGCTTTTCACCCGGCCGCAATCCGGTATAGCGAATTTCAATATCCCGACCGACTTCAAGGTTTGAGAGGCGAACCATATCATGGGCCAAGTCAGCTATACGGATGGGTTCACCCATATCAAGCACAAAGACCTCACCACCTTTGCCAAGAAGACCGGCTTGAATGACGAGCCGAGCGGCTTCTGGAATCGTCATGAAGTACCGCTCAATATCTGGGTGGGTTACCGTAATCGGCCCACCTTTAAGAATCTGCTCTCGAAAAACGGGCACAACGCTGCCAGCTGAATTCAGTACGTTGCCAAATCGTACTGTTGAGAACTGTGTGTTCGATTCTTCTGCAATCAGTTGCACAAGCATTTCAGCCACACGTTTACAGCAGCCCATAACACTTGTTGGGTTGACCGCCTTGTCTGTTGAAATCATGACAAATGTTTCGACGTCATGTTTGTCTGCAGCACGAGCAAGAATGGATGTCGCCAGTGGTATATTCTTGATGGCCTCACCGGGGTGTTGTTCCATGAGCGGTACATGTTTATACGCTGCAGCATGGAAGATGATATCTGGTTGATGTTCGGCAAAGACGTGACTCACCCGATCAGCATCAGTAATATCCGTGACCGATGGAACAATAGTCGTACTCGAGTGAGCATCATTGAGCTCTCGCTCAACCCAGAACAGGCCAGTTTCACTCCGGTCAAGCACGATTAATTGTTCTGGGCCATGTTTTATGAGCTGCCGACAGAGTTCAGAGCCAATACTACCCGAGGCACCTGTCACCATGATTGTTTTGTTGCAAAGCCAACGAGTGAGACCGTCTGTATCAGTATCAACTGCTTGGCGACCGAGCAGGTCAGCAATGTCAATCGGTCGTGGCTGCATGTGGACCTTGCCACTTATAAGCGTGTGAATTGCCGGGATGATCGTCGCTGTACAACCAGCAGCAGCACACTGTTTCTGAAGTTCGGCAACTTCACTCCCGAGGAAAGTTTGTGATAGTAGCATGACCTCATCAATCTTGTGCTTGTCGATGATGCGATTAATATTTTTTGTCGTACCGAGGACTGAAATACCACCTGTTGAACGACCGACAAGGTTTCGGTCTTCTTGCTTGGCGATCATACCAACAACAACTCGATGTTCTTTTTGTGAGATGTCTGATTGAATTGCCCGTACCACCGCTTCACTTGATGGGCAGGTGCCAACAAGTAAGACCCGGCTTGCTGTGCCAAGTGAACGGCGACGAACAAAGTCACCAATTTCACAGGCTGCACCACGCAAACCACCAAGGAGTGAGATGGCTATGAACCAGTCAATGACCCAGATGCTGCGTGGAATTGATGCCTGTGTAACGATGGCCACCGGTGCGGCAACAGCCAGCCCCATGGTTACTCCAAAGATGAGCTGCCAGAGATCACGCAGCGTGAGTCCACGGATGCTACTCCGAACCCCAGCAACTGCGAGCAACATAAAAAACTGTACGGGTACCAGAATCCCGAGACACGACAGAAGGCTGTCGATGTTTTGCGCATCAAGAATACCCTCAAATCGAATGACATACGCCAATGCTACAGCCAGAGCAAGGCTCCCAAGCTGTACCATGTTCCAAGCCATGTCACGCGTTGATGGTAAACGTAATCCACCAAGTGGTCGTTTTTCTGTCATTTATCTACGTGCTCCAGGTGTACCAACTGATTTGTTGAGCGCGGTAGGCATGCTTGCCTGCTCAATACGCAGTTGCTTGAGTCGTTGAATCCGCCCCTGAAGTTTCTGACTGTCTGGGCGCCGCAAGAGGCACCAGTCGATTTCTTTTTTTGCTGTTGTCGTATCACCGGATGCCAAGGCTAGGTCAATATGCACGAGCCGCATCTGAAAATTATTTGGATTGGCAACGAGTGCTGCTGTAATGGTCGCGGCAGCGTTGTCATTGTTTCCGAGTGTTCGTTCGATAATGGCAGCTTCGTAGAGAAGGCTCGATTGTTTTGTTCCCTTCACGTGTTGTGCTGCTTCATACACCTTGGCAAGGCGTAGCTCTTTGACTGATTTCATATCTTCTTTCGATGACGACCGAGACCAGAGGCCATCAATTGCTCGTAAGCCAGTTACATCTGGTTGCAAGAGTTCGCACACGGAAACTGCTGACATCATGGGTAAGAGTACATTCAAAACACGGCCCCGTTCCGATGGGCATTCAGCAAAGCACTGTTGTCGTAGTCGCATTGCACGAGTTGGGTCTCCATCAAGATCCGCCTGATTAGCAGCCTCAAAAAGTACTTGGCCTTCATGTGGTCGAACAAGTAGTGCTTGCTTGATGCAGGCCTGTGGTAAACCAGAATCTTGCGTGTTCAGGAATGAAGTTGCAGCGAGTACACACCATGCATTTCCTGCACAGGGGTTAACGGTTACGGCTTGCAACGCGGCACTCGTGGCTTGTGTGAGATCCCGAAAACCATCTCCAGTAATCTTTTGAATCCATGTGATGCGAGCCTCGGTCGATTCGAACTGAGTCTGTTCAACAGTCTGACGGATCTCAGTGAGCCCTATCGTTTCACCTGCGATTCTTCGGGTCAGGCCAAAATGTTCAAGCTTGCAGAACGCAAGGTCAGACCATGCCTGCACATGATCTGGCTGAAGAGCAACGGTTTTCTCAAGAGAATTAATCCGTGCTTCAAGTTCTGTGACAACACCGTGTTCATTGATGCTCTCAGCGGGAGAGTCAGCCGTTTTTATTTTGGTCTTTGCAGCATAGAGTGCAGCCTGACCAGTGCTTTGTCGGCTGAGTTTTT
>JADHSL010000140.1 GCA_016776925.1 Pirellulales bacterium
CTCAGACAGTCTCTGCAGCGACACCTGAAATTTCAGCTGATTTTTCCACCGCTGGCACTCTTCTCGCTGATGGTGCAGCCACTGGTCCAACGACAGCTTCAGAATCCGTCAGCGGAATAGCAGCTAAAGTTCGTGGACTGTCGAGTTTCGCAATGTCTGAATCCTCTTTTCCTGAAACTCTCCATCAACCAGCTACTCAAGACAAAATTTCGGTCACACGTTTCCCTCCAACAGAAGAACCATCTGCTTCTCCCTCACAGGTCGCAGCCGATGATCAACACATACCGCCATCACGGTTTCAAGATAATGGTGAAGAACCGGTGTCTGGAACAGCACCCTGGTATCCAGCTCCAGAGCCTTCCGTTGCAGCGTACGCAGCGATTCCAGCAGGTATCGCTGCAACGACCTCACCTTGGCAGCCGGAAGTAGGCCATCTGCACCCTGAAACGGGGTCGCCAGCAAATCCAAATCAGATCGCATCCTCTGTCGACACAACGCCACGGACAATCCCAATCGCTCCAGAAGATTCAGCCTCTTCTTCCATGATCGAACCCGAGCCCGAGTACGTTGAGCCGAGGAGCATGGCTCAATCACCATGGCTCCCAGCTGCAGCCGGAGCAGCAATTGCGTCCTCAACACAGTCGCAGGATAGCACTGAAGCCACCAGTAATAACTCAGTCGCAAATAACTCAGTCGCATCACAGCAAGCTGTTGCAGCGTCTGAGAAAGCCAGTGAGCAACCGTCGGAGGTGCCAGAAGTATCACAACAAACAATCAATCCGCTACTTGCTGCTATCCAGAAACCATTTAGCATTTTTTCTTCGCAGTCAGAAACGCAGGAAAAGGAACAGACTGTCAGAAAGCCAATCCAGGCTACGTATGCGAGTCAGACAGCAGCCACCATGGATATGGAAGAGACTCCACCTCAAAAAACAATGCCGCTCGGCCTTGAAGGCTACTGTCCTGTTGCTCTGATGGAGACGGGAAACTGGGTGGAGGGCCAAGCAAGATGGGGCGCACGACATCGTGGCCGGACCTATTTGTTTAGCGGCCTTGAGCAACAGCAGACATTTCTCTCCGATCCTGACCGATACTCCCCTGCACTGTCAGGGGACGATCCGGTCGCTGCAATTGATGGCGGACAAACAAGTGCTGGCCAACGTCGCTATGGCGTCACCTATCAGCAAAGAATCTATCTCTTTGAAAGCCCTGAGACACGGGCGGCATTTGCAGCCAATCCGCAACGATACACCAGTAGAGTTCTGCTTGCTGAACAGCCATCACGAGGTGCTGATACGGTTCTAAGATGATATCCTCATCTCAAGAAACACGATTTCAACATCAATCAACCTAAGGCTGGACGTGCCCACCCACGGCAACGACCGACAGCATCTCGCCATTGATCAAGCCTTTGCTGTCGTTGCGATTCATCTATCTGAGGATGAAACGTTTTCTCAATGCTTCGGGCTTGTGAAACGGCAGCAGTGCTTGGATAAAAATCAGTTGCGAGACCTGCGAGCAGCCCGGCACCCAGCGCTGTTGTCTCCAGAACAGCAGGACGGTCCACCGGCACTCCGAGTACATCAGCCTGAATTTGCATGAGAAGGTCATTGACGCAGGCACCTCCATCGACACGGAGACGTGGGAGTCGATGGCCGCTTGATGCCTCGAGGCAGCCCAGTACATCCGCCACCGATAAAGCGATTGCATCAAGAGCAGCTCGGGCTATGTGTGATTTTTCAGTGGAACGCGTCAGGCCGACAATCAAACCACGAGCAAAAGGATCCCAATGCGGTGTACCGAGTCCTGCAAGAGCTGGTACGAGCACAACACCACCTGCGTCCGAAACACTTCTGGCTAGTGGCTCAATGTCGCTCGATCGTTCTATCAACCCAAGGCCGTCGCGTAACCAACCAACAAGTGCTCCTGCAACAAACACCGAACCCTCAAGACAGTACGACTTCAACGCCGGGCCAGGCCCAAGCGAACACCCTGGTGTTGCGAGCAACCCTTTTGCATCGAGCACCGGTTTTGTGCCCGTTGATTCAAGAAGAAATGCCCCTGTCCCATATGTTGTCTTGGCATCACCTGCCTCAACACAGCCATGTGCAAAAGCAGATGACTGCTGGTCACCAGCACATCCAGCAATCGGGATAGACGCTCCAAGCCATCCGTCGTCCACTTCGCCGAAGATTCCTGATGACGGCCGCACCTGTGGCAACATTGCACGTGGCACGTTGAATATTTCCAGGAGTTCATCTGACCACTGGCCTGTCGTGATATCAAAAAGCAGGGTACGACTTGCATTTGTAACATCCGTGGCGTGGACACGGCCGCCCGTTAATCGCCATATGAGAAAGCTATCGACTGTGCCAAACAGTACATCACCACGTTCACAGCGACCTCTTAGACCAGAGTGCTTTTCAAACAAATGCATAATTTTTGTTGCTGAAAAGTACGGATCGATGAGCAGGCCGGTACGTCGCCGAACCTCAGGCTCAAGACCGTCCCCCTTAAGTCGCTCGCAAATAGGTGCCGACACGCGACTCTGCCACACGATCGCTGGAGCGACTGGCTTCCCAGTAGCCCGATCCCACAGAATAGTTGTCTCCCGCTGATTCGTAATACCAATTGCAGCAACCTCTTCTGGTCGCACGCCTGCTTCGGAAAGACATCGGCTTGCGCAGCCAATCTGGGTCCTCCAGAGATCTTCTGGATCGTGCTCGACAATGGCCTGATCGACTCCACCACCATCCGCCCCCATCTCCATGGTACGGACATGCTGTGGAAACGTTTCTTGCTCAGTAGCAAGTGGTTGTCCTGTCTCATCAAAAAGAATTGCCCGGCTTGATGTTGTTCCCTGATCGAGTGCCAAGACACATCGCTTCGTCGACTTTGTCATGTAACAATTCCTTGTGATTTCCAGAGAGCTCATGATACCAGTGCTGATACTGCTGCATGATCGCAACTCATTGCGAAAGAACTTTTTTTCCGTAGAAATCCTGCAAATGCGTTATCTCTGATGAGATAGCCGACTCTCGGTCCGAACGCTGAAGACAGCCCATCGCCACCAGAACATCTGCAAGGTCGTGAAGCGTTGCCAGTGATAGCCGCGGGTCAAATATCAACATGAGCCGCCGTTCAATCAAATCACTTAGAGACACCGCCCATTCCCCCCATATAGCGAATACGGCAGCCGCTGTGGGCCGCCCGCTGTCTCCGAGAAGAGGAGGCAGTTCGGTGGCTTGCGGGCATTGTCTCATTGTTTCAAAGACAGCTGGCGCGCGTGCCCCAAAGAGATCGACTGTCCACTGCGCAACTGAATCAACAGATGACTCTGGAACGTCAGTCTTCGCTACCAATCCTCTGGTCTGACGGAGACACTCTTCGCGGTCGTTTTCATCGAGGCATCCTGGCAGGACTCGCTGACGGGCCGTATCACAAACCGGTACATCGAGTTCTGCAGAGATCTTTTTGACCGATTCCTCAGCGAGGCTTCGACACGTTGTTAATTTGCCACCCACAATTGACCATGTGGGTATCACCGCATCTTCATGACGAAGAAGGAGATGTCGTCGAGTGACTGATCCAGGTGCCCCGCCAGAGTGACCTGAAACCTGAGGGCCAGGCAAGGGCCGAACACCACAATAGTGTTGAACAATAGAATCCTCACTCAGTTGACACTGGGGCATGATCTCCCTCACAGCCTGAATCAAGTAATTCACCTCAGCCTGATCCGTTCGTGCCAATCCTGGATCACCTTGAATGGGAATGTCCGTTGTGCCAACAAGCACCTGTTGTCCAGCAAAGGGAAGGATGAAAATCGGCCTGCCATCTGGAGCTTCAGCATAGACACCGTCTTCTCCCAGCGATTCCCTGAGGCAGGCGTCCTCGAAAATAACATGGCTCCCTTTTGTTCCACAAATAAGCCGACGACTTTTATCACTGTCGTGATCAGCAGGTTGAATCATGCTTCTCAGGCCTGATAGCGTCTGATCTGCCCAGGCTCCCGTTGCATTTACAATCGCATCGGGACACACCGTGAAAGAATCATCTCCTGCGTGTTCCTCAAGACCCTGAGCACATTTCCTTGTAAACACAAGGTGGTCATCTGCATCTATGCTCCATTCATTATGCGTCACAAGCTGGAAACTCTGGTCACGTTGCCTGGCAATAATTTTGGCATCGACAAGCAACTCAACGGCAAGCCGTTCGGGGAAAATGCACTGGGCATCAAAGTAGGTGGCCATCCACGGAAATCTTTTTTTGTCTACACGAGGCAAGCCACTGGAACGAGAACGATTCATGGCGTGGGCAGGCCAGGCGGGATTTCGTGAGAACATGTCGTACAGTGTCAGGCCGATGCCCACTGCCCAGCTTCCACGTCCCTGCGTCGACGCAAGCCGTTTCGCCATCGATTCCCACCCAAGGATTCGTGCTGCAGCGGCGAGCATACCTCCTCGGCGTTGACGCAGCGGAATAGCAAATCGTAAAGGCTTTACAAGATGCGAAGCTATTTTGGCCAGACGATTCCGTTCGGCTAGACTCTCACGAACAAGATCGAATTCACCATATTCAAGATACCGGAGTCCGCCGTGAATGAGTCGTGTTGACCACGCTGTCGTTCCCCCAGCGATATCACGCGTATCGGCAATGATGACATTCGCGTTATTCAGCACGAATTGTCGTGCCAGTGCTGCACCATTGATACCGGCCCCAAGCACAACGATTGTTGGACCTGCCGAACTCATTTTCTTGTGTGAAGAACTATCCATACGGTGTACGATTGTGCCAGAAACATTCAAATCATTACTGTTTTTTCTGGAACCGCGGATGGCACGATCAGTCACGGGCACAATTTGTAGCATCCGACTCGGCTTTGTCTTGAGCATGAGCCTTGTCCTAAGCAGCACTGGTTCATTCGCATGGCCACAGCCAGCTTTCTTGAACCGGCCGATCCAGGCAACATTTCAGCGAATTCCCCTCGCACGACTCATTTCGCAACTCAACACGATTTCTGATAGCGTCATTGTGCTTGATCGCCAGATCGACCCGACGCAACATGTCACACTCACATGCCAGGGTGAAGACCTCCTGTCGGTCCTCTTGAATCTCGCAGATGAAACAGGAACGGAACTAGCGGTTCTCGAATCAAGCGCATGGCTTGTGCCAATTGGTAAAGCCAACTCACTTGAGGCAGCGGACGACGAACGCAAGGCTACTCTTCAGAAGCTACCCGCGCACACACGACGGCCTCTCAGCATAAAACAACCGTTACAGTGGCAGGCTGGCCAAACACCAACGGTACTCATTGAGAAACTGTTGGCGCGAACGAAAACGGATAATCTCGCTGTAACACCTGATGATCTTTCAACTGTGATTCCACATGATCATCTCGCGGCAGGGTCCATCCCTCCACTCTCACCGCCCGAACAACTTGACCTGGTTGCCATGCAGTACAACCACCACCTTCTCTGGAAACAAAACCCTCAGGGAGCGTCGGCTGTTTTGGTCCAGTTTGTTCCACTACCTTCCCGGACTGAGCCAAAAGAACACGCCGCCAGGCAGAAACAAACTCGGTCGAATTCGAACCGGCCAGCAGGAAGCAGCCGAGACCTCTACACACTCCGTGTTGCGGCTCCATTTGACGAACTTCTGCAGGCCATATCCCAACGACTCAAACTCGAGCCAATTATTGATACACAATCACTCACAACCCGTGGCATCAATCCCGAGGAAATCATTCGACTCGAAATCAAGGATGCCAC
>JADHSL010000141.1 GCA_016776925.1 Pirellulales bacterium
CAATGTCTTAAATTTGAGACAGCAGTTTCACGCTCTTGCTTGTCGAGGCTGGTAAGACGCTGTTTCCAATGAGCATGATTAATCACGTTGTGAACAAAAACACCCGTTGATTCAACCGCTCGGCGAAGCTCATCAGGTGTAACGCTTGCAGCATCATCAAAATCAACGCCGTCAAAACCTGCTGTCCGCGAAAGCTCGAGACGTTTTTCAAGGCCCTGATCTTTGATCATTCCATACTTACATGAAAAAAGAAGACTACTGTTTGAAGCGAGTGGGTCTATACCTAAAATCGGTTCCGGTGAAAGCGATTCGTCTGGGGGAACCGCACCCAACAGGGCACGTTGTGCGTAGGATGCGACGGACACGGTGGTCAAACCACCCAAGAAAGTTCGTCGGCTGGTGGGCATGGCAAGGCTCATAGAATAAACGGGAATATAATTGATTGTTGACGCAGAGGGTTCACCAGCGCGACCTGCATGTCTGACATGTGGTGATTTTCATTGAAATGACCTTGATTGGCATAATGCAGCTCATCCCCCAGAGGAATTACTCCCCTTTTTGAACGTTCTAGGTCTCCCACCAAATCTAACCCATGAAAAGAATTTTTACATGTTTTATGGGATTTCACTGTCTAGCGGAGGTGGGCAGAGCGTTTACAGACCCGTTTCCGTCGGTACCAACGAGAGTCGGTATCCTGGATGGGCGAGTCTTACGGTTGTGCGGAGGGTGCGCAATAAGAGTCAACAAAATTGCGAACCAAAGCGAGTGGGCGTTTGTGTTCACCACAGAGTTGATGTACTGTGGACTTCGATGGTTTGAGATGAAGTCTTCTAATTTGCAGCTAAAGTCCTCAATGGAACTGCACCGCCCGCCTTCATTCTCCGGCGGGTTTTGTCTACCCCTTTCGTTATGACCCCGGAAGCGTCTCTGGGTTATTCACATAACGAAGGTACGTAGATGACGGAAACTATTCAGGAAATATCAGTAGCCCCAGCCGTTGACTCCAACGCGGTGGGATTTCAAAAACTCAATTTATCGCCAGAAATGCTCGCATCTGTGCAGCATCTCGGTTTTGAGTCCCCTTCTCCGATCCAAGAGGCTGCCATACCAGTCATTCAGGATGGAATTGATGTAGTTGGGCAGTCTCAGACAGGGTCCGGCAAAACTGCTGCGTTCTGTATCCCAATCATTGAGAAAATCAGCACGAAGCAGAGAAAACCCCAGGCACTTATTCTGACGCCAACGCGAGAACTGGCGAAACAGGTCGGGAATGAAGTCCATAAATTTGGGAAATATAAAAAGAAACTCAAGACAGCAGTTATTTTTGGTGGCGTCTCATTCCGAGATCAGTTGCGTGACATTCGAGGTGGGGCACAGGTAATTATTGCAACACCTGGGCGTCTGCTTGACCACATAGAACAGTCCACCATTGATCTCTCGACGATCGAAACACTAGTGCTTGATGAAGCAGATCGAATGTTGGACATGGGTTTTCGCGATGATGTCGAGAAAATCCTCAGAAAGTCTTCCGCGGAACGGCAAACAATATTTTTCTCTGCGACAATAAGTCGTTCCATTAAAACATTAGTGGAAGAGTTTTCGACGCAACCTCGGTACGTCACCGTCGAACAGGATTCCGGCCAACAAGCGCCGCTTGTCACCGAAAAGGGTTTCAAGGTCAGGCATCAGATGAAGTTCGATGCTCTTCTCCGTATCCTTCGGTACTACGACGCGCAAAGCGGTGTTATTTTTTGTAACACCCAGCAGATGGTCGAAAAACTCGCTGACGATCTAGCAAGTAATGATTGCATCGTCGATCGGCTGCACGGTGGAATGGCACAAGCCCAACGAGAACGCGTGATGGCGAACTTCAGAAAATCACGTTTTCATTATCTTGTAGCGACAGATGTAGCAGCCCGTGGAATCGATGTAAACGAGCTTGGTGTAGTTGTGAACTATGACCTGCCAAAAGACCCGGAAGACTATGTGCACCGGATAGGGCGAACTGGGCGAGCCGGAAAGAAAGGTCTTGCACTGAGTCTTGTCACAGGGGCCGGCATGCGGTCGGTTTCGGCAATAGAACGGTTCACAGGGTCGAGGCTCACTATTGATGCTCTTCCTTCGCAATCTGCCATCCGTACTCTGCAGGGCGAAAAACTTCTCGACTCTTTTCGCGTGGATTTGAAGAACTCAGAATTCACCACAGAAAAAGAACTGCTACAGCGGCTGTTTGATGAAGGGTATTCTGCTGAAGATGTCGCGGCGGCTGTCCTCCATCGGATGCTGCCGAAACATGACGCCACAGACACCGCCCTGGACGACGAACCAGATGATCGCAACCACAAACGGCGAAAACGACGTGAACGTCCGAACGCCAGACGAGATTCACGGAAAAAACGGCGACCTGAAATCCAGCGGGCTGGGGGAAAACGACCACCCAAAAAAAGAAAGTTTCAGGTTAAAGTCCAAAAATAGCCGAAGAAACTGATCTAACGGCAGTCTGTTGCTGTTGGTACAACCCAACCGCGGTGTATTCGGACAGCAAAGCCGAGGCCGCGTTTTGTTTCATACCAACCCCTAGAACTGTGAAAAAATGTTGCTTCAAGTGTTGTCATTGGCAGGATGGTTTGCGGCGATGGTTGTTCTGATGTCTCTCATAGAGCATCAGATTCACTGCAAACTCATGCACAAACAACCCCGGGCCTCGTTTCTCAAGAAACTTAGGGTGCGGCAGAAGATTTTTACGAGTCATGCTGTTGAGCACCACACACAGTACCGGAAGGTGTTCCATGACGATCCCATGCCAAAGGGGGAAGACCGTGGTATTCGCTTAAATTTCTGGGAGGGTCTCGTTGAGGGGCTGCCAGTCGCGATAATTTTGTCCTTCTTTTCGTTTGTAGGTGCTGGCATGTTCATGCTCGTGGTAGCCATTCATCATACAATCTGGAATCAGATACATCTTGAAATGCATAAGCCAACAAAGAGGTTCTTCGCAAATTGGTCGTTGTATAAATTTTGTGCCCGTCACCATTTTCTGCACCACAAATACCCGGACAAAAACTTTAATGTGGCGTTTCCTATTGGTGATTACATCTGCGGAACCATTGCAAAGCCTTCAGAGAAAGACTGGGAAGCGATGCGGGCCGAAGGTATCGCCTAGGGGTTTTTCTAGGGGCGTCGCCGAGAGTCAGTCGGGGCGTCATTTTGACTGCCAGCTGTCCTGTGTGTCGAGTATGGCTTTCGCTCCACCGTTTCGGAGCCAATTTGCGGCCTCTTCATTACCTTGCAGATAGGCATCCCAAAATGCTGTTGTGAGCGCCTCGATAGCCCGATGATGTTTTGGATTAGGAGGTGTGTCATTCCTTCGCGATCTATCAGTAAAAGCCGAGTGCGTTGCATTGTGTAACACGAGTTCATACGCATTACCACTCGGAAGAGCTGAAAAGACGGCACGTCTGGTTTCAGTCGATTGATCACTTAGAAAGGGGACGCTGTCTCGTGTTCCAGTTAATAAAAGACACGGTGTAGTCACCGAACCAAATGCCGATTTGGCGGACTGAAGTGACGGACTGCTTGGACTCATCAGTACGGCTGCTCGTATCCGCTTGTCTTTTTTCGTCCTGCTCAGCCAACCCTGCTGGCCAATCATGAGCTGCGCCGTTTTTGCTCCCATCGAATGTCCTGCCATGCCGACGTTATTTGTATCAATTCTGCCGTAAAAAGGGCTTTTCTTGTCGCTAGTCCAAACGCTCATAGCATCGAGAACATCCGTCACGTCATCTACCCGTAGATTCATATTCTTTCGGGTGGCAGCACCCCGAAGTTGGCGTAAAGCCTGACTAGGAGCGACACCCTGAAGAAGCGATTCGTCACTACCTGGATGCTGAAGGAAAATTGTCGCATATCCCCTCCCCGTCCAGTATGTTCGAACGTATTTGTAGCCGTTCCGTGAACCACCGAGGCCGTGACTAAAAAGAATCACTGGCAGAAGGCCATTTTTCCCCGGCAAAGAAATCAGTAGCGGGATATCTCTGCCCTCGTGTGAGGATTGAATTTCGATGGAGTGAGATTCTTCTAAATCAAAGAGTGCACCGACAGGGTCATATCCGAGGCAGGGAGCACAACAGAAGCTAGAGGTAATAATTAACGCAAACGCACTGTATTTGCCAAGTTGGTTCAATGGATGAAAGATAAAAGTAGGGATAGTAAGGCAACTCATTGATACTTGATTGTGACTCATCGGATTCGTTTCCATGCGAAACGTGATCGTATCAGATGAGAGGCGATACACTATCTTTGTTGGGTTAAAACAAGTTTCAACTACAAGCCCAGACTTCCGCAAGACACTACTCATTTCTGTGAAAGACTTGAAAGCAATATGGTTTTAAACGGTCAATTATTTTTCTGATTGAACATGAGAGAAACTGGAGATTTCCACAAGGACGCTGAGTTTGCGTAAACAGACAACCCAAGGGAACTCGTAGGTATGATAATGGTTCAGCATCATTACATGAGAGGACGTTGACTACCTATGAGGCTCTTATCATGGAATATCCATAAAGGGATCGGCGGGAGAGATCGGCGATATTCACTGCAACGAATCATTGACTGTATTGATCATGAACGCCCAGATCTTGTATGTCTTCAGGAAGTAGACCGACTCGTTGGTCGAAGCGATTTTGACGATCAGCCACGGCTCCTTGGACAATCACTTAATCTTCAGTCGACTTTTCAGGCGAATGTTCCTGTTTCCAATGGGACGTATGGAAACCTCATCCTTTCAAGATGGGCAGTCGGCAGCACGCATCGCATCTCGCTGAAACGTGGCATTCGGAAATCTCGGGGGGCTCAACTTATCCATGTCGAGACACCAGAGGGTGTCCTTCATCTTGTGAATACGCATCTTGGGCTCGATGAGAGAGAACGACACTGGCAGATTGACTTCCTTCTTGAACATGAACTTTTTCAGTCCTCCAGTGTAATCCCGACATTCATCGCTGGCGATTTCAATGACTGGAGAAACACCCTCGCTGAGCAGTCACTCGCAAACCATGGCTTTCAGCAGGTCACGTCACCTCCGTCGGAATATCGAAGCTTTCCGTCCTGGCTTCCTGTGGGGGGGCTTGATAAAGTCTTCGTTCGCGGAGAGGTGACTACTGAGCGTGTAAAAGTTGTGCGGACGAGCCTCGCACGCGCTGCAAGTGATCATCTGCCCATTGTGGTCGACTTTTCACTCAAGTAATGCAGGAGCAGGAAAAGAATCGTCAGTTTTCGGATGCCAAACCAAGAAGAACCTGCTCCGCCGCTGCCACAGTTCGATGGATATCTTGGTCAGTATGCATCATTGAGAAAAAGAGTGCCTCGAACTGGCTACAGGGCAAATAGATGCCCTGCTCGATCATTCCCCAAAAGAATTTCGCGTAGTGCTCGGTGTTGCTTTTTGAGGCTGTCTTCCACCCGGTGACGCGGCGAGGGCCATCAGGAAAGCTGTTTGCCTGAAAAAACAGGGTCATCATGCTACCTACACGGGCTATCTGGCACGGTATGGCGGCCTTCGTTGCGGCGCTTGAAAAACCTTCTTCAAGAAGCTTTCCATGACTTTCTAGAGAGTCGTACGGCGGATGCTCTTTCAGTTCCGCAAGGGTTGCCGCTCCAGCTGCAACGGCCAGAGGGTTTCCTGAAAGAGTGCCTGCCTGGAAAACCTTGCCGGCGGGTAAAACCTGATTCATAAT
>JADHSL010000037.1 GCA_016776925.1 Pirellulales bacterium
TCGCTGAGCGTTTTACGTTGGACAGCTGCATTCTCCACCTGTTCATTGAGTTGCTTAACTTGTGAATTCGCATCAGCACGTTTTTTTTCTGCAGCCTTCTGCTCACTCATAGCAGTAGTGCTTATCTCTCGTGATTCCTGATGTCTCTGTTCGGCACGTCGGACTGATGCCTGGGTCTCTTGTAATGTTTTCTTTGCCGCATTCAGGATTTTTCCAGCAACCTCTTTTCCTGAACTTTCGTTCGTATCATTCACCGTCTTCTCAAGAGATGAGACTATTTCACTTGCCTTCTTTACCTTTGTTTTTGCTACAAGAAGTTGAGCCTCTGCTGTCTTCAATCCACCAGCAGCTGCTTCTGCTAGAGCCTTCTTCTTTTTCTGCTCGGCACCTGAATCACCGAGACTTTTATTGGCTGCAGCGAGCCGGGCGACAAGATTTGCCTCGGTCTTTATTGCTTTTTCTTTTTCTAAAAGAGCCTCCTCCTCAATTTGTTTCGAGGCAATGGCCATTTTTTGGGCACGATCTATACGCTGTGAAAGTGGCATTGGATTAGAATCAAGCACGCCAAGCTTTGCTGGCTTGCTACCGTCATAAACTGTGACCTGCCCCGACCAATCACCGGCAATGACAAGGGGATGCCCTGAGGTAACTGCTACTTTTGTGCCAATATCTGGAAGTGTTCCAAGTTCTTTCTCCAGGCTACCATCGGCTTTCCAAACTTTTACTTTTCGGTCGCGACCCGTCGATACAAGCCGCCCATCATTGAGCCACCTTACATCGGTTGTTCCACCGCCATGGGCAGACCAGGACTTCAACTTCTTCGCAGTATCGGCTTCCCAGAGATGAATCGTGCCATCTTCGGACGCTGTCGCGAGCACAACCCCGTCTGCTCGCCAATCAATCGCTGTAACACCAGCTTTTTGACCTTTGAGATCACCCCAATGACGGGCACCAAAAGACTCCCATAAAAAAAGATTGCCTGCCCGATCACCTGTCGCGAGTAGCACACTGTCGGGAGAAAAAGCCACACTGGTTATCCAGTCCGTATGTTTTGTTATTTCACTTTCTACAACGCCATTTGATGTCTGAAGCAGACGTACAACCTTTGCTGATCCGCCCAAAGCGACAAGACGCTGATCAGCAGAGAGATCAGCGGTTAACACCTCGTCAAACTCATCCCCAAGCTCCATTACTCGCTGAGCACTGGCTACATCCCAAATCACAACCCGACCACTTTTGGCAGCGACACCTCCACCCGAAAGAAGAAGTTTCGCGCTTCGAGAAAACCGAAGATTCGTACACTCACCTTCAGGAAAAGGAAGCACACCAATACATTCACGTGTTCGTGGCTGAAACAATAAAACCTGCTGACTACTCCCAACTGCCACCAAATCACCATGAGGCGAGGCGTCAATCGCTCGAATCGTTGTTGGTCGAAGTCCGTGAAAATGTGGTTCAAGCGACAATCGAGGTGGCATGACTGGTGGACCACTGGGCTTTACAATTGAACCTGAATCAAGGGCGAGTGAAGAACTTGCCTCCTGAGCAACAGGCTTTGCTCCGTCCCGTTCAATAATTCCACCAGCTATCCATTCTTTTATCACCTTCAACATCGCATCAGGAATACGGTCGGCATCAGGTGGCATCGTTGGTTCTGATTCATGACTGACCACCTGCCATAGATAGGATCCGTCAGCATCTCCACCGGCAACGACATCACCTGAATTACCACCGGCCATCATTTGCTGGTAGCTCGTCAGATCAAGCCCACCGGCTTTCCGATCTGCATTGTGACAACTACAGCACTTCTCACGAAAAACTGGTAACACATGATCTTCGTATGTTGGAGGTTTGTCTTCCGCCATAGTTGCTGATGCAGGAAAAAGAATTGCACAGAACACAACAGCAAGAAACTGCCACGGAAATTCTTGCGTGTCATTTCTTTTCATCGTATTGAGATATCTATTCATTGCTTTGTATTTTCAAAACTTATTTCAGTGCGAACTGAGAACATGCTTCAGAAAACTAATGGTTAAATATAAATTCGGGTGAATTTAAAAGCGCCCAGAAAACATCCTCGAGGGCCTGCTTACGCTCTGCACCATTATGAACGGCCAGGAGTGTCTCTACACGCTCTCGCTCCTGTGGAGATCTTCCGTAGCAACGCACAAAGAGTTCATCAATAATTTCAGTATCGGGCCGTCCTTCTTTCATCCAGCGATCAATGACACCGCCCTGCTGAATTCTCTGATTACCGACATCTCCATTCAGGAGATGAAGTGCCTGCGACAGGCTTGGATCCATACTTACTGCACAGGAACAGACCTCTTCCCGAGTTGCCCTTCCAAAAGTGGTTAGAAAGTACGTCGATGTACGACCATCAGCTACCTGAACCGCACGAGCTCCTTCTGGCAGACCAGGAAACTTGTTTTTCGTTTCAGTTACCTGAGCAAGAATATCAAGAAGTACCTCTGCCCGAATCCGTCGAACAGCCGAATGCGAGAAATTTGAGTTATCAAGCACATTTGTATCATTGGTGTCGCATGCTCGCTGATATGTTTTTGAATTTACAATTTCTCTGACCAGTCCTCTGAAATCCCACTTTGACTTCACGAGATGGTTCGCCAGCGCATCAAGCAATGGGCCATTCACTGGTGGGTTACTTACACGAAAATCATCTGGCTCGTGAACAATGCCTCTGCCAAGAAAATGAGTCCACACGAGATTGGCAATTCGCTTGGCAAAAAATGGATTTTCGGGTGATACCAGCCACTCTGCAACAGCTTCTCGCCTGTCTCGATTTGTGACCTCTGCTTCACCTCCTCCTAAATATTTAGGTGACACCGTCTGGCCGGACACAGGATGCTTCATTCCACCACCACCAGAGTTGTAGATAATGGTCTCCCGCGGATCTTCTGCCCTCTTCCGTCCTATCTGGGCAAAGAAGGCTGCGAACCCGTAATAATCATCCATTGTCCATCGATCGAATGGGTGATTATGACACTGAGCACATTGAATCCGCATTCCCAAGAAGGCCTGCGCAACATTTTCTGTCAACTTCAGGGTGTTTCCTTCGGCCTGATAATAATTGGTGGGAGGATTTTCAAAGGTGCCACCAGAAGCCGTTACCAAGTCTCGCACCATTTGATCAACTGGTTGATTTGAGGCAATGCGTCGATCAAGCCATTGGTGATACAGCAAGGCACCCTTCTTATCCACAATATTATTGATCGAGCGGATTTGTAGGATTTCTGCCCATTTCATCACCCAAAGGTCAACAAATTCTTTTCGGCTGAGCAATTGCTCGACGTACTGTGACCTTTTATCTGGAGATTGGTTAGCAAGGAACGTGTCTCTCTCCTCCTCTGTTGGAAGAAGACCAACAAGATCAATCGTTACTCGTCGTAAGAATGTCTCATCATCACAAACATTCGACGGTGCAATACGAAGGCTTTTAAGCTTCGTGTCGACGAGTTCATCAATCCACGTGTTTCCGTCTTGTTCGGGATACTCAAAAGTAAGATTCTTTGGAATGACCACTATAGGAACACCGACTGTTATGGTGTCGTAGCGGGCCATAACAAACGACTCTCCTCGTTGCCCACTGGCAGTATTGCCCGACGACGTAATAGCAACGGATGAATCATTGTTTGATCCATACCAGACGAGATCCGTTACATCTCTATCGGTGCCATCTGAGAATCGGGCAACTGCCACCAACTGCTGGGTAGCCTGTTCACCTTCAAGAAGAGTTGTGGGCGGGTATAGATCGACCGCCTGTAATTTTGGAGTATCCTTGCCAGCATTTGGGTCGTCCTGTGCCCCTGCTGCAATCCAACGAATGAGACGATCTGCAAGTTCGCTATCTTTCTCGAAACGCTTCCCGCCTGTATGCGGAACCGCACCCACCGCTTTCTGAACAACCAGGCTTCCTTCAGGATTTGCAAGATTAATTCGTCGCCCGGGCATTTCTCGTGTCAATCGATGGTAATCACCAGCCGGGTCGAAACCGAATAAGGAAAGCCGAAATCCATCCTTCCCGCGAGCTGCCCCATGACAACTTCCCATATTGCACCCAGCGCGGGCAAATACAGGCATGACGTCTAAACGAAAAGACAGCGGTGGTTCCTTTGCTGCAGACTGAACGCTCACTGGAAGTTCGACCTGATGTCCACCATATGTAACCACCAGCACTGTCTCGCCATCCTGTTTCGGAGAAAGCCGGATGGAGGTGCCGGCATCACCATCAATCCGTTCGAGCGTGGCATATTCCGAATTCTTGAAAGCCATCTTGGCAGAACGTGTTACGTCTTCAGTCACACTGCCTTCGCATGTTGCCTGAACAATGATCGTCTGGAAATCTCGTGCTGAATCAAGCCGAACTGCAGGTGGAAAAACATTTATTTCCCGAACTGTTTTTTCCTGAGCCCACAAAGACGTCGCGGCAAAGCAATAAAGCACTGGCACGATGCACTTCCGCAGGATTTGACATCTCATCGAATATGGAACTGCTCCGGCTTCGTCTTTCACTGAGCAGCTCCTTTGGATTCTTTCACTGGACTAGATTGTGAAACCGCCCGTGCCTGAATTCTTAATTGCTCACGACGTGAAATTTTCTTCTTCTGCTGTTTTGGCTTTGGTGGCTCCGGCTTTGGAGCAGCTAAAGCCTTCGCTGGCAGTGGCTTATCGATTCGAAATTCAGTCGCAGCCATGCGATGGACAATCTGATGCCCCTCTTGAGGAACATGCACTTCACAGACAATATTTGCATGCCGACCTGCTGGAGCATCTGCGGCAACGGTGACTGAAAACTCGACTTCTTTACTCTCTGAAGTAATCACGAGGGGCTCAGACGTTGTTTTGGCAGGAAGCCCCAGTAGCACAGCCTTCGCTTCACCTGTAAAGGCTGTCGGGACGGTTACTGTACCGGTGAAGGTCGTGTCCTGTCCCTGCTCTGCCATTCCCTTGTCTAAGGCCACTTGAACAAATGGCTCAGCCACGGTGAGCTTTATCGGTTTCGATGAGATTCGTATTGTCGGACGACCCTTCGCATCTTCTCCCTGAAATGTCACCGTTGCAGACACAACAACATCCCAATCCTGAATCGGAGCCTTCTCGCTTGCGTTAATTGGGTACACCACTTCAGTTTTGTCAGCGGGTACATCGACGCCAGATGCAGCGCCGATTCCAGGTGGCTTGAAGGGAAAGAATAACCGGACCTTGCCTTTAAATCCTTCGTCTTTATGGACACGAACCAGAAGATCTGCTTTTCCATTTTTCACAAGCGGAACGGCAGGCTGAATGAGTTCCAGAGAAACTGGGACTTTTTCAACCACGGCAACTGGCATTTCTGTACTTCGGCTGTATCGCCACGGGGTACGATTTGGGTTGCCATGAATCATCTCGGTTGCTTGCTCAAGTCTCCCAAGATTTTTATTCTGATCAGCAGCATCCACCGCTTTGCAGGCGACCATTCCGGCTTGAATTGGTGCATCCTTTGTAGCCTCAAAGACGATGAAACTACCTGGAGTACCATTCTGAAATGGTGGGCTGGTCACAGACACACCTTCTGGAAGACCTTCAGCAAGCAATTTTACATCACCACTAAAATTACGTCGCGAGGCATTGAGAACAACCGTTGTTCGGCCTCCCCGCGGAACTTGTGGAAACAGATCATCTTGTGATTTTGTCCGTGAGGGGGGGACTGAAAACGTAACACGGGGCGTGATGGGCTCGACTTCGAGCCACCAGACAAACATTTCTCCTCCACGCTTCTGGTGGTCACTCACCCGAATGAGAAATGAGCCTTCTTCTGGTGTTGTTACGTTCATAAGGCTGTCGGGCCCCGACGAATCATCGTTGCCTGTTATCCGAGCGTGCTTTTCGTTATCTCGATACGCATTCAGGGTCAAATCAATGGGTGACCCGACGCGTCTGCCCCATCCTTTGACAGACCATTTTGAACCTTTTGGTGCTTCGATCCTTATCCAATCAGTGTCATTTTCTTTTTCAAGGAGTCCCCAGATTGCAGCGGGGGCAGGGACAGATGGATTCCCATTGGGTGAATCATTCGAGTCGGTCTCCTTGCTCACCGGAAGATTTGTCACTCGAAGCGGGACGGCTTCAGCCGCAATCACTCCATTACGGCGTGGATGCACTGAAAGCAATTGGCTTATCTCGGAGGACGCACGGGGAAAAGAATTTGGAATCTTTACTTTTGACTCAAATTCACCTGCTGGATCACCAAGCCATTTCACAAGGACCTCAGACCCCGGATTTGCTCCTGGAGGAAGTGCCACCGATGGCGTTGGGAATTGACCAACATGCAAAAGATAACTACAAGCCGAACTACCGCCGTAGGCGCTTTCGCGTACACGAACAAAAAAGTTCCCATCTTCGGGGGCCGTGAACGCCATGATCGCATCTTGTTCCATCAGCGGATGGTCATCGTTCGCAGTGAGCACAAAACCATCGTCGTCGACAATATCAATGTAAGGGTCAAACGGCGTGTAATTAAGCCGAACGCCGTCCACTGCAACCGAGAGACGATCGCCTTTTTTAAGGCCAACCTGATAACAATCGACATCTTCTTTCTCCACCACGCCAGCAATTGTCAGCCCACCAGTCTGCGGAACTTGAATCGCCTGCGCTTCCTCCACGGTGTTATTGGAAGGTTTTTTCTGGGAAGGATCGGTCTCTGCCTCAGTGACCTGAGGAAAAGGCCCGACTCGAAAAGTACGAAGCTGGGAAAGACCTTTTTTGGTGCGAATTCGAAAGCGATGGTTACCAAACGGGGCATCCTTCGGAACGTTCAGAACCACTTTTAACTGTTTATCGTTTACTGATTCAATCTTTGTCTGCTGGACAATCCCATCTTCAAAAAAGAGCGCCTGTGGTTCGTGCAGATTTGTACCGAACACAAGTACTTCAACTTCACTTCCTTGCGTTGCACCAGCAGGCACAATTCTTCCGATGGTTGGCGCGGCTCGACACACATGAGGAAAGAACACGCAACTACAGAGAGCCGCTGCGGCTATTCGTGCAACAATTCGTTGACAACTTTTCCTATTTTCCATCACACAATCAATTTCTTCAGGAGGGGGTGGATCAGAAAATACACATCCATAGAACAGGGCCGGGTCAGACGAGCAGCTCGTGCCGAACCTTCCCACCATCAACAATCTCGACCGGACGCGCTCCAGGGGCCATCAGCTCCTTCTCTGCGACAATTCCGAGGCAATGGTAAACCGTTGTTGCAAGATCCTCGATTGTAACTGGGCTATCAAATGGCTCTGCTGCTATCGAATCAGAAGCACCGTGGATCAGGCCCTTCTTCACCCCACCACCAGCCAGCACGGTACTGAAAACTTTGGGCCAATGGTCGCGTCCAGAATCCTTGTTAATTTTTGGCGTACGGCCAAACTCGCTTGATACCATAACGAGTGTTGAATCGAGCAACCCACGTTGTTCAAGATCATCAATCAAGGTGGCAAATGCCTGATCAAACGGTGGAAGCGTTCGATCAATCCCCTGTTTTACTTTTTGATGCATATCCCAACTGCCATATGACATGGTGACAAAGCGAACACCTGCTTCGACGAGTCGTCGAGCAAGAATCATTCGCTGCCCTGCTTGGTTCCGACCGTATCGGTCTCGTAATTCTTTCGGCTCAACATTGATATCAAACGCTGCCTGTGCTTTAGACGAACTCACCAGGTCGTACGCTCGCTGGTAGAAGCTATCCATAGCTGTAATGTTGTCAGAACCTTCAAGGCGATTAAAGTGCCTGCCAACAACGTTCCGCAGGTGACGGCGAGACTCAAATCGCTTTGCATCAACGCCACCGGGCAGTGAAAGGTCCCGGACTGTGAAGTTATTACTCGCTGGATCTGAACCGAGGGTGAAAGGACCGTAGGCACTTCCTAGATATCCAGCCTCAGCATCAGGCGCTGGCAAATTCGGCAAGCAGACATATGGAGGCAGGTTTGCTCGTGGACCAAGTTCGTGCGACACAACGCTACCGAAGCTTGGATAAGTGACTGCGGGACTGGGCCTATACCCAGTGAACATATTGTGCGTACCACGTGGATGAGCCGCCTCACCGTGGGTCATTGAACGAATGACTGTAATTTTATCAGCGATCTTTGCAGTCTTTTTGAGGTGCTGATTGAAGCGAATACCAGGCAACGCTGTCTCGACTGTACCCATCTCCCCTCTGTACTCGAGCGGTGAGAGTGGCTTGGGATCGAAGGTCTCCTGCTGCGACCATCCACCAGGAAGCCAGATATGAATAACGCTCTTGGCCGTACCTTCAAAATGCTCGAACTGCTTTGCATCAGCTTGAGCAGACCGCATGCTTAGGAAGGACCCCAATGAAAGACCAAAGCCTGCTAACGAACCAACTTGCAAGAATTCTCTTCGGTTCCCTGATTTCAGTTGACGCAAAAAATCACAACGATTACTCACCGAATGCGAGATGTCATGAGGATTCACGGGCTGTCTCCCTTATTAAGTAGTCCCAAAGCAATAGTTTACGTATACTCATCGAATGGTGAGGATACTTGCTTTAATGTTAGCTATCCGTCGCCTCTTACGCACCAATCGGGGTGTCAAAAACAACTAGATTTCTCGTGCAAACAGCTGGTGATGTATAAAAAACCAGCAGAACCACCATAAAGAGGGGTGATTGTATGGCTGTTCAGGTAACCAATCTACAAAACGACCGAACCATCGAAGTGGCTACAACCGGGAAACTAACCCGTGCCGACTATGACGAATTTGTTCCAGTCATCGAATCAGAAATGAAACAGGGGAAAGTTAAAATTCTGTTCTCAATGCACGACTTTTCCGGCTGGGACGTGGGTGCACTGTGGGAAGATATCAAATTTGACATGAAACACTTCGGAGAAATTGAGCGAGTTGCCATGGTCGGTGAAAAAAAGTGGGAGCAGGGCATGGCGTGGTTTTGTAAGCCGTTTACAACGGCAAAAATTGCTTACTTTGATCAAAGTGAGATCGACGCTGCCCGCTCCTGGCTACAGGGCGAATAATTCGTCTGTTTGTATGCAACGACCAATCAGACTTATTTCCTCTGACACCTATCGAATCCATCAGGTGTCATCCGCGAGTGTTCGTTTGCCTCGAAGGAGATGATGGTAGTGCTGGGCAAACCGATGGGCTTCATCGCGCACATATTCCAACAAGCGTAACGAATACGCATCTCGTGATAGACGCAGCGGTTCCGATTTTCCGGGCAAGAAAATCTCTTCTTCCCTTTTGGCAATCGACAGAATGCATGGTGGTTCTACTCCTAAGGAATTCAGCGCATCAAGAGCAGCGGACAGTTGACCTTTGCCACCATCGATCAGAAATATATCCGGAAGTGATGCCCCTTCTCGAAGCAGACGGGAGAACCTTCGTAAGACGACCTCGTGAATGCTTTTGAAGTCATCAATGCCATCAACCGTTTGAATCCGGTATCGCTTGTAACCCGGTTTAAACGGAAGACCATCAATGAACTGGACTAGGCTGGCAACCGTTTCATTGCCAGCGAGATGAGCAATATCAACACCCTCTATGACTCGTGGTGTCCCTGAAAGCCCCAGGACTTTCTCAAGGCCAGCGAGTCCTTTTTTTGGATCGACGAGAAACACCTCAGGTTGAACATGTTCCTCAAGATCACCACGTTCATGAAGCCGTTCAAGGAGTCTGATTTCATCACGAAGCCTCGCCGCCTTTTCGTATTCAAGCTCTTGCGATGCCGCCTGCATTTCGGTGTGCATCTCCTTCAACAGTTGCTTCTTCCCACCTTCCAGAAATGTCTTGAGCCGGTTGATGTCTTTTCGATAATCCGCCTTTGTAATCCGCAGATTACAGGGTGCCGTACATTGATCAATCGATGCTAGGAGACATGGGCGAAACCACTTCCACTGGGGATCATCCGCATCGATATCGAGCGAGCACGTTCGGAACTTAAAAATTCTCTGGAGCACAACGATTGCTCCACGAAGGCTTCCTGCACTCGGAAATGGTCCATAGAGTTTCACGCCTTTCGAGGCCGGTGATCGCGTAAATTCGATACGAGGGAAATCTTCGTGCGTGGTTATCTGCAAATATGGAAACGTTTTATCGTCTTTGAGCAACGAATTGAATCGTGGCTGCACGTCTTTAATCAGCCGACTTTCAAGAAGAAGTGCATCGACTTCACTATCCGCTTCCAGATAGTCAATGTCTCGTATTTCACGAACAAGATCAGCTGTACGTCGATCAACTTCCGCCGCCTTGAGAAAGTAACTCCCAGCGCGGCTCCGTAAATTTTTTGCCTTTCCAACATAGATCACTCGACCGGCACTGTCCTTCATCAAATAGACACCCGCCGTCTGAGGAAAGTCTCGTACCTTCTTCGCCGCTGCAGCGCAGTCGGCGGTCGTAGCCAATCCATCAGTATCTGCTGGAGACGTTTCAGAATGTAAATCAGAGGAATCGCTCATCTATGCATTCTATGAGGAAAATGACATTTGCCAGGCAACTCATAAGAGGATTGGGCTCAAAATGCCTTCCCTTTAAGGTCCCACGGCACATGCACCTCTGTTCTCACACTCCAACTCGACTCCGTAAATCCTCTTCCAGGAGATTCAGACGTCGTTCCAATGCAGCTTTTACAGCTGGCAGTGCTTCTGCAGACATCGGTTGGGATACGGCAAAAAGATAAAACTTGATTTTGGGTTCGGTGCCCGAGGGCCTGGCTGCTACCGCATTGCCAAGTGGAGGAAACAGAGGCCCCGAAGCTTTTGCACCTGTCCCTTCCGGATCAAGAAGATCGAAGATAACAAGATCTCCTTGCTCACCTTTCAATGGCATCTCGCCTTGTTCAGGATCGTGGACTTTCAGTTGACCGTAGTCTCTTGTTCGTCTCACGGCCAGGCCTCCCAATTCTGTTGGCGGATTGGCCCGCAGGCCTGCCATGATCTCTCGCATGCGATCCATACCTGCTGCCCCTGGCAACTTGATCGCCACCTGCCGTTCGAGATGACACCCGTGTATACAAAACAGATCATCCAACTTTTGATGCAATGTCCTTCCTTGTGCTTTAAGCTCTGCTGCTAACTCAGCCAAAAGTAACGCTGCAACACTTGCGTCTTTGTCACGGACATGTGTTCCTGCCAGATATCCATGAGACTCTTCGCAACCAAAAACAAAGTGTTCTGGACCGATGTCATCAATCGTTCGACCAATCCATTTAAAGCCAACCTGGAGCCCATCAATGACGCTCAGTCCGTACTTTTCACCAATGTGACGAACGAGACCACTCGTAACCAGAGTCGTGACAATCGTATCTGTTGGCTGAAGAACGTTCTGTTGTCTTTTCGTTTCGAGCACCCACTCCGCTAATAGGGCACCGAGCTGGTTTCCTGTAAATGTTTTCCAGTCACTGTCTTTCTTTGGCGCTAACGCAGCGGCAGCACCCAGCCGATCACAATCTGGATCACTTGCCATAACCACGTCATCAGAGCGGTTGCGTGCTTCCTCAATTGCACCAGTGAGCACTTCCGGATTTTCTGGATTCGCAACATGTCCAGGAACATTAGGGAAGTCTCCATTGGGCTCAGCTTGTGGGCCGTAGAGCCTCACATTCTGAAAACCTGCTCCCTGCAATACAGGAAGAACAGCGGTGGCCCCAACACCATGCAGCGGCGTGTATACAACTGAAAGATCACGAGAACCAGGTGTTGCCTGCTTTAACACGGCACGCACAAAAGCTGGGTCGATCTCATCTTCCATGAAAACAACTCGTCCGTTTTCAACCCCATCATCAAATGGGAATCGGCTGATTTCATTAACCTGCATGACCCGTTCAATAATACCTTTGTCGTGAGGTGGTAACACCTGAACACCGCCAGACCAGTACACCTTGACAGCATTGTCACTGGGCGGATTATGGCTCGCCGTAACCATGATGCCGCATGTACTCTCGGTATAACGAACCGCGTACGAAAGCTCGGGAGTACTCCGGTATCCTCGCAGGAAAAAAATCTTGAACCCTGCTGCTAAAAGAATTTCACTACACAGCTTGGCAAAATGTTCTGAACGATGTCGGGTGTCATACGCGATCGTACAACTTGGTTCACTTCCTTTCGCACGGGTTGCCATGACATACTCAGCAAGCCCTTGGGCACTTTCCCCGATCGTACGGTCGTTGATCGCATTTGATCCAACGGGAAACATTTTTCCGCGTCGTCCCCCAGTACCAAAGGGAATAACTGTCCAATAGGCATCATCCAGTGATTTCCAAATTTCTTGATCTGCTTTTGCACGAACAATAAGATCCGCAAGCTGCTCAGCAAATTCTGCATACCGAGGTTCCCTCAACCAGCTTCGCATGGTTTCCACCGAATGGTCAGTAATCACACCATTCTGATGGGCTTCGTCTAAACGAGCGAGACAATCAGTCACTAAATCAGCAGACATTGACGCCATCAATAAACTCCATAGAAACACGGGTGTTCGTCAGGTTTTGTTTGGATTTATACTCTGCAACTCGAAAACATGCAGCTATTTCCACTGGAAAACCTATGAAGAATGATACCGCAACGAATCCAAAGCATTCTGAACCACTTATTGTCAGCGTCTCGGGACTCCGAGGAATCGTGGGAGAAGCACTCACCAACGATGTTGCGGCGGCATATGCCTGCAGTTTCATCGAAACCCTTCCTGCTGGGCCTGTTGTAATCGGCAGAGACGGCCGGGAATCTGGACCAGCACTTAAAGAAGCCATTGCCAATGCGATTGTCGCAAATGGCCGAGACGTGCTCGACTGCGATATCGCTTCAACGCCAACAGTCGGAGTTGCTATTGTTGAAAAAAATGCAGCCGGCGGCATACAGATATCAGCCAGTCATAATCCAGCCCCATATAATGGACTCAAACTCTTCTCATCAGAAGGGCGTGTTCTCCCTGCTGTGGCGGGCGACGCAGTGCGACTACGATTCGAGGCTCTTCGAAGGGCTCCACCAAAAATACAAAAGGAGTCTGCCCATGGAAATGTTCGTGCCATTGAAAGCACGCTTCCACATCTCCACAAGGTTCTTGCCATTGTTGACGTTGATTCAATTCGCAAAGTGAAACCAAAGGTGTGGATTGACTGCGGTCATGGTGCGGGCAGTCGACTGGCACGACCACTCCTAGAAGCACTTGGCTGTGAAGTCACTGTTGTTGGAGAGCCTGCTGACGGCCAGTTTGAACATGAACCTGAACCAACAGCGGATAATCTTATTGACTGGTTGCCACAGATACCAGCAGCCGGAGCTGACATTGGCTTCTTTCAAGATCCCGATGCAGACAGACTCGCTATCGCTAGTCATACAGGGGACTATTTGGGTGAAGAATTAACGCTTGCCCTTGCAGCAGATGCCGTACTGATGAAATCACCAGGTCCGGTCGTCATCAACTGCTCGACAAGCCAACTCACCGTGCATCTCGCACAACGACACGGCGCACCATGCACGCTTTCAGCTGTTGGTGAAGCGAATGTTGTCGACGAGATGCTAAAGAGGAACGCTGTGTTAGGAGGCGAGGGGAACGGCGGTGTAATCGACCCTCGTGTTGGCCTGGTTCGAGACTCCTTTGTCGCGATGGCCCTTATTCTCGAACGCATGGCCGAGGGTGGGACACTCACACCTCTTACCAACCTGATCAAGGACTTCCCTCCTCTTACGATCAAAAAAACGAAAATTGTGCTTCCTTCCGGCTGGTCCAAACAAGACGTTGGCAACTCGTTTCAGCGTGTTGCTGATGCGTTCCCTGAGGCAAACGTAAGCCGGCTCGACGGTGTCCGAATTGAATTTACTGACGGATGGTTACTGGCACGTGCCAGTAACACCGAGCCTATCGTACGGATCATTGCAGAGGCAGCAGATGAACAACAGGCACTATCTGTAATCGAGCACGCCAGCAAGGCATTACTTGATCAATCGTGATGTTCCCATATACAGCTCGTTCAGCGTGCTGGAAGCTGTATCTCCATTGCTTCCATAAGTCGTTTCATGTCTTCCCACACATCACGTTTCGCTGAAGGGTTCCGAAGGAGGTAGGACGGATGGTAAGTACACATGACACGACTCCCTTGGTATTCAAACCATTTTTTTCGAAGTGATCCTATTGAATCTGTTGTTTCAAGCAGAGCATGAGCAGCACTTGCACCAAGACAGCAGATGTATTCGGGTTGCACTATCTTGAGCTGGTGCTCAAAAAAGGAACGACAATTCTCCACCTCTTCGGGCAGAGGGCGGCGATTTTCAGGCGGCCGACATTTCAACACATTGAGGATATAGACCTCTTCGCGAGAAAGAGTACAGGCCTCTATGATTTTCGTCAGCAGTTGTCCGGCACGACCAACAAAGGGGATGCCTGATGCATCTTCATCTGCTCCTGGTGCCTCACCGAAAAAGCAGAGTCGAGCATGTGCAGAGCCTGCACCAAAAACTGTCTGTGTACGAGAAGATGCGAGCTGCGGACATTTCTGACACCCGGCTACTTCCTCACGAAGAACCTGAAGCAGCTGATCAGCATGATTCGAACCGTCCGCTCGTTCTCGAACGCTTGCAGAATCTATTTGCCTCTCAGCATGCCCCTCAGAATACCCCTGAGTCTTTGGCAAGCATGTTACTCCTGCCAATTCCAGACTCTGTAATCGCTGCCGTACTGCCCGTTCTGACATTCTGCCTATCCGTACGGTTCCAAGATCTATAACGCCTTACGAAAACGCTTTGGCCCCCGCTTCCTTCCAAGAAGCGATGGTGCTGGTTTCGGAGCAGCCGGGGCTTCTCCTGAGGAGTCGCTCAAACCCTTGCCGTCTCCAGTTTGTTGTTGGTCAGCAGGAAGCGTGGCGGTCGGTTTTGGAGCAAGCGCAGAGAATCCTTCAATTTCGCTTCTCTCCAAAAGTTTATCGATTCGCATTTCAATACGAGTCAGTTGCGTACCTTCCTCTGGAGCAACAAATGTATACGCGATTCCCTCACGGCCCATTCTGCCAGTTCGACCCACCCGATGAACGTAGTCGTCGCAGAACTCTGGTATATCGTAATTAATAATGTGCGAAACGCCGGAAACATCAATACCGCGACCCACGACGTCCGTTGCCACCAGAACCTGTATCTGACCTTCCCGGAATTGCCGCATCACACGATCTCGTACATTCTGTGCGAGATCACCGTGGATGCATGCAACACTGGCCTTCTTGTTTTTCCTACGCCGCTGGAGACGCTCATGAATTTTGTCAGTTCCGCGTTTTGTACGGCAGAAAACTATGGCCTGCCGCGGCTGCTCACGTTCGAGTAATTGTTCGAGTAAGGCAAACTTACGCGTGGGATCAACTGTAAAATAAAACTGTTCAATTGTTTCAACAGAAATTTCATTCGTTGAAAAGTCAAGAATCTCCGGGTCTCGCATATAGCGAGTTGCTAATTTTGCAACGGGCGGCGGAACAGTAGCAGAGAGAAGCAACGTCTGTCGGCTTTGAGGACATCGCCGAAGAATCTTTTCGATATCTGGCCGAAAGCCAATATCTAACATCCGGTCAGCCTCATCGAGCGTCACGAGCTCGAGGATACCGAGCACAAGGGTACCTCGACTCAGGTGGTCAAGGACCCTCCCTGGTGTGCCGACTACAACTTCCGGATTTTTGGTGAGCTTATCAATCTGAGCCTTAATAGGCTTTCCACCATAGACAGCAACACATCGAAGATTGGATCCTGCCGCAAGTTTTTCAAATTCATCACGAACCTGAACAGCTAATTCACGCGTGGGTACCAGAACAAGTGCCCGCACACCGTGGCCTCGTCCTGGACTTCGTGTGAGTAACTCGAGTATCGGAAGCACGAACGAAGCGGTCTTACCGGTTCCAGTCTGAGCTTGTCCGAGTACATCAACTCCTGCAATTGCTCTTGGAATAACTCCTGACTGAACCGGAGTCGGCTGAGTGTATCCGGCTCGATCCACTGCTTGGAGAGTCGTGGCGGAAAGTCCAAGTGTCGTGAAGTCTCCGCTGTCGTTTTTTTCGTGAATTGGCGTAGTGGAAGTATTCGCAGATGGCGATGCTTCGTCGTGTGCGTTCCCCCGGCCTTCCGTGCCTTGGGACGAACGTCTATCTGCCTCGGCAGGGCGACGCCGCCGGGGCTGTTCTTGACTGGTCACTCCGAACCTTCTCTCATGTGAGTTGCTCTCATCATTCTTGTGCAAGCCACAATGAACAGCCGGGTCTGACTACACCAAGTCTGAAAAGACCTCGGGTTCCATCCGGGTGATTTTCAGCGGGAACAACCAGCTTATAGAGAGCAAAGTACTACAAAATCTCTTCTTTTCTGAGACGATACCATACAAACGAACAGTACGCAATTCGAGCTGGTTTCGGTTTTCGCTGCAGAACAAAGCGAGAAAACGCCTGAGTCAGCATATGTTTCTTCAACGCCATTCATGAGAACCTGAAAGAATGGGTTGTGGTCGTGGGCATCTCTGTTCGCACTCAGCGATCAAAAAACTTCTTTATTGCCCACACAGTTGCTGCCCTTCCAGCACGAGCTATAGACCTCGTGAGAGGAATACTTTTCGGACATACCGCAACACAGTTTTGGGCATTACCACACATTTGAATACCGCCCTGGCCAGTGAGTGACTGCATTCGCTCATCCGCATTCATACTGCCTGTTGGATGGCTATTAAAACGTACAGCTTGGCTGATCGCATGCGGTCCAAGAAACTGTTGATCATAGGCTGACTGCTTACGGGACTCGAGTTCTTCATCTGATTCCTCTTCTCGCTGCACAACTTCAATCTTATTAAATTGCGGACAGGCTTCCATGCAGCATCCACAACTGATGCATGTGGTTAGAGGATATGCGTCTTCCTGCTCTTCTGGTGAAATTCTTGGCCCTGGACCATGATCATACGAATCATCAACCGGAACCCATGCCTTGACACGCTGGAGTGAATGAAAAATTCTTTCTCGATCAACACTCAGATCCCGAACAACAGGAAATTTTGTAAGCGGCCTCAGTTCAATTTCACCTGGTGTTTCCTTGAATAGGTTATCGACCAGAGACGAACAGGCCATGCGAACACGACCATTTATCAGCATTGCACACGAGCCACAAATTTCTTCAAGGCAGGCACAGTCCCATGCGACGGGCGCAACCTTTCGGCCATCCTGAGCTTTTGAAATCGCTGCGATTCTCTGGAGCACGCTGATGACATTCATATTTGGCTCATACGGGATCGCGAACTGCTGCCAGTAACTTTCTTCACCCGGCGCATCTTGTCGCAAAACCCGAACACGAATTTCCTGCGGAGACTGCTCGTGTTCGGCGATTGTTTCCGAGTTCAGTAATGTAGATGCCGTAATCATGATCACTCCAAATTATCAATGAATAAACAAGGTGTCTCGAAGCCTGTTGTACCGTCACCCTACTGTTGCTGTCTCAGTCGCTTTTTCGGTCCGCTCTTTCCAAACCTGCTCAATAACCTCTCCGCCCACAAGGCCGTAAAGTCGTGGCCGCGGTGGAATGAGTGTTGTATCAACATCCTCATACGTGATAACCGGATGCCCATCATTTCCGTGAACACCGATCGTTGACTTGAGCCATTTTTTGGTATTCGCTTCAAAGCGATCACACCAACGCTCTGCCTCTGCTCTTTGCTCCACTGGCTCAGTTGCTTCAATACCTGGCATTGAGAAGTCTGGCTTATAGTGGGCGCCACGGCACTCATCCCGAAGCAACGCACCCTTTAACATAAGTTTCGCAAGCGGAAACATATCCCCGACCGCTTTGGTGAATACTACGTTTTGATTCGTCCAGTTGCCAGTATCTGACAGGCTGCAGTGCTGCCAAACATTTTCCAACTGGCACACATCGTCATAAGCCTGAGTGAGTTGATCGTTGCGCCTCACAACGGTTGCCGTTCTGGTCATGATGTCGCCAAGCTGTCGATGGATATCGTATGGATTCGATTCCCCTGCAGGCCGAGACAGAATCGCTTGGTGAATTTCTTCCTGTTTTTTCACTGCCGCGATAAAATCTGGGCTTGTCTCATCACGTGTATTTTTCTTGCCACCAGCGATCACGCCTGACGCACAGAAGAGGCCGCTGAAAATACATGACAGCAACGAGTTCGCACCAAGACGATTCGCGCCGTGGTATTGGTAATCACATTCACCAATTGCATATAGACCCTGAATATTTGTCTGTTGATTACGTGGCGACCCTTCTACCAAGCCCCCATTTTCATTCTTTTCGTAGTCGACCCAGAGCCCTCCCATCGAGTAGTGAACTGCTGGGAAAATCTTCATTGGGGCATTACGTGGATCAACACCCTGAAACTTTTCATAAATTTCAAGAATCCCACCAAGTTTTCTATCGAGTGTCTCACGAGGGATATGCGTGAGGTCGAGGTATACGCAAAGACGATCCTTTTCAACCGACAGGCCGTCGGTAGTGCAAATATCAAAAATTTCACGAGTAGCAATGTCACGAGGAACGAGATTCCCATACTCCGGATACCTCTCTTCCAAGAAATAATATCTTTCGTCTACGGGAATATCTTTCGGGTCACGGGCATCCTGTGGTTTTCGTGGGACCCAGACTCGTCCACCTTCACCACGAGCACTTTCACTCATCAGCCGCAGTTTGTCAGCTCCTGGAACCGCAGTCGGGTGCACTTGTATGAACTCTGCATTTCCATATTTAACCCCAGCCTTGTAGGCACGACTGACGGCGCTTCCCGTACAAATCATCGACATGGTGGATCGACCATACAGAAGCCCACAGCCACCTGATGCCAGAATCACAGCATCGGCAGAAAATGCCTTGAATTTCATTGTCACCATATCTTGGCACACAGCGCCAATGCATCGACCATCGTCATCCACGACCGGTTCGAGAAAGTCCCAGAACTCCCACTTCTTCACCCGGCCTTCACCTTCCCAACGACGCACCTGTTCATCCAGGGCGTAGAGGAGTTGCTGGCCTGTTGTGGCACCTGCGAAAGAGGTCCTTTTGTACAGCGTGCCGCCAAAGCGGCGTTGGTCTCGAAATCCTTCGGGAGTTCTGTTGAAGGGAACACCGAGGCGATCCATCAGGTCGATGATACGCGGTGCCCATTCGGCCATCTCCTTCACTGGAGGCTGGTGCTGCAGAAAATCGCCACCGTATACGGTGTCATCAAAGTGCTTCCACTCATTATCACCCTGTTGCCTGGTGACGGCATTCACACTGTTGATACCACCTTGGGCACAGACACTGTGTGATCTCTTCACCGGAACAAGGCTCACAAGATCAACATGTACACCAAGTTCGGCTAGACGCATTGTGGCGGAAAGGCCGGCTAAACCACCACCGATAACGAGGACTCGTGGTTGTGTCATGAATTAATCCTTTTTTTTACTTCGCTTTTCTTTATTTGCAGACGAGGTGCTTCCAGCAGGCATCACACTCGATGACTCTCGGCTCAGACTGACTGCGTGAGCAGAATGCTGTTGAGCCTCTGCCGAGATTCCGCCGTCTAACATCTGCCGTGCCTTGTACATCCGCGTCTCAATCTCTTTCGCCTTTTCAACATCGATCGACCGCATTCCACCGAGTGCACCAAGACCAGCAGCACCAAGACCAATGCCAACGAACAGGCTGAGCCAATTGGCTCTCTGCATTGCAGCTGGACTTGTCCAAATGCCCCACGTGATACCCATGCTCCACAACCCGTTCGCAAAGTGATACACAGTTGCGATGATTCCTGTCGCATAGAGCAGCGTGATCGCAACTGGCTTCAAGGCGACTGCCGCAGAACTCGCTGCGTGATGAGGATCAAACTGTCCGCCGCCCACTGGTGCACCCATCCAATGAAGTTGGGTGATGTGCCAGAGAATGAAAGCAAACGCAATCATGCCAGTTGCACGTTGCAGCGTATAGCGCACATTGCCCTGGTACGAATACGATCCGATGTTTGGAACTCCAGTTGCAATAATGACAAATCCCATAACAGCATGAAACAACATTGGTATAAAAATGAATATCCATTCAACCGCTGGCAACAAAGGGCCAAGAGAGTGAATGAGATCGACCCGCGATTGAAATGCCGCTGCACCGCCAAGAACTGACGCATTCGTCAAAAGATGAACAATCAGGAATGCGCCTACGGGGATAAAACCTGCAAGCGAAAAAAGCCGATACAGTAAAAACTGATGACGACCCAAAAATGAGTCTTCTGGAATGGAAGTTGTGGCCACGGCACTCCTCGTCACACATTTGACATCACTGCTACGGCCTATTGAGCAGATGATATAAACCACGACACCAGGCATCAAACGTCGGAAGGATGTCTACTTCTATGCCACGGAGGAAAAAAGCGACTGGGTCGAGCCATTGATAGACGCCAGAAAACTTAATTTCGCCCGCGTTTCCTATATTTGAGTATAGGTCTCGAGGCTCTCAGGGCAACGCCCGACCAGAGTTTGGCGAGACTCGACGCACGGATTTATACTTTCGAGATTAGAGAACTCGTATTTCACTGGAGATCACAGGGTGTCCAAGCCCAAAATAATCGTTGCAGGTACCCCCGGTGATACGCCATCCGCGTCAGCATTGAGTGAGACTGCCGAACTTTTCAACCCAGAAACGTGTGAGTTTATTTCAGTGAACTCACCAACTGATCTCGTTGCCATGGTAGCGGGCCAGCCGATTACTGCTGTCGTGCTCACTGGGCAAATAGCGAAAGCCCCAGAAGCCATTGCAGGCTTCCTCATGGGACCAACAATCCTTGATCATTTTCCAGACGGAGTTGCACTCCTGGATTCCGGCGGTGGTGTTCTGTGGGCCAATGACATCCTGCAATCGCTGTTCGATGGCAAAGGTGGTCCCTCGGCAAATTTCCTCACAGCACTCGGATCACCAGTCTGGGTCCACCCTACGGGTGATCGACCCATTCCGTTGACGTGGCTTGATAACGAAGCATCAGCTGCTGCAGGAGGTCTCATCCTCCGGATGCCTGATGATCGTTTTCTCTATCTTCAATCCTCTCCTCTTTTCTGTCTACCTCCTCCTGTATCTGAGAGCACAAGCAAGCAACCTCATGATGGTGCTGAAGGCTCTGTGGTCGTTGTGCGAGATGTAAGTCAAACAATACTCGAACAACAAAAGCGGGCGGCCATTCATCAGGCAGGACAGACATTAGCCGATCTCACACCAACTGAGTTGGCTGACATGACAGTTCAGGAACGGATTGAACTACTCAAAAGCAACATCATTTATTACTCAAAAGACCTGCTCAAATTTGATGTCCTTGAAATTCGGCTTCTGGACAAACAAACCAGTCGGCTGGAACCACTCCTTGCCGAGGGCATGCAGCCAGAAGCAGAATCACGAGTCCTCTTCGCTCGTGAAGAAAACAATGGTGTCACCGGGTATGTAGCAGCCACCGGCAAAAGCTACTTCTGCGACAACACAATACAAGACGTCCGGTTTCTTGAAGGCTGCAAAGGGGCCAAAAGTTCAATCACAGTTCCACTGCTTATGCATACGGAAGTCATTGGGACATTCAACGTCGAGAGCCCAGAGCCGGGCAGCTTCACGGACACAGACCTGCAGTTCCTTCATATTTTTGCTCAGGATGTTGCTGCATCACTCAACACACTTGAACTACTCGTAGCTGAAAAAGCGAGCACCGCCGCTGAAAGTGTTGAGGCTATTCATGGGGCAGTTGCTTTACCTGTTGATCAATTACTGAACGACACAGTCAATGTCATGGAGCGCTACATTGGTCACGAGCCTGATGTTGTCGAGCGACTCCAACGCATTCTAAAAAACGCCCGTGATATAAAACTTGTGATTCAAAAGGTCGGTGAAAAAATGACGCCGAGCTACGCACAGTCACAAGGCAGGCTAACGGGACAGAAAGCAACGTTAAAAGACCGATCCATTCTTGTCGTTGATGCTGATGATGAAGTTCGAGCAGCCGCACATAGTCTGCTTGAGCGACAAGGCTGTATTGTGGAAACAGCTCGCGATGGAAATGAAGCAATTTCAATGGTGAAGGCCGTGAAAGAAAAGTCGTACGATGCCATCATTTCTGACATTCGCTTGCCCGACATGAGTGGCTACGAACTCTTGGTGAAACTTCAGGATGTTATTGGATCAGTCCCACTCATTCTGATGACTGGCTTCGGGTATGACCCTGGTCACTCGATCGTCAAAGCACGTCAGGCAGGTGTAGAGCTTGTGCTTTTCAAACCATTTCGCTTGGACCAACTCCTCGAGACAGTCGAACGCTGCATTCTCACGAGGCCGGCTGCGTGCTAATACGACTCAAACGTGATCCTCACACTGTTAATTAGAAAAACACCTTCTTATTAGCACAGGGGACCTGTTTTTTGCTGATCTCTGGCTGTCCTGTCAAAGCAGGAAAACCGGGCAAGGGCTTACCGACCCTCTTTTTTTCTTGGGGTTGACCCCAAAACACGGTCGCGGCTACTTCTCTGGCCTCAAACCGGTTTTACTCAACACAACAGGATTCATGGCATGGCCTTGGCAAGCGGTTCCGAGCGAAGCAATGTTCTCGCTCTGATAACGCCGAAACGAAATGCTGCTGTAGTACTGACCATGGCATTCTTGCTCATGACAGGGTCACTGTGTGCAGCTGAGACAGAGGCTCCTGATCCTGCTGAGCAGACCACGCCCACTGAATCTCTGCCTCCCGATGTCATTGCTGCGAAACTTTCAGCACAAGTTGCAGCACAGCAGCTTGAAGCAAAACGGCTGGCTGAAAAGAATCCTCTTGAAGCGATTGAGCTACTCGACAGCACTGCTGAGACCGTAGCAGCAGAGACAGCACTTCCGGAAGCCACCCGTAAACTTTTAGGTCGACGTGTGCAACGCACTCGTTCAGAGATAGAACAACTTACTGGCAAACGACGAAATGAGCTCGAGCTCGATCGCCAGAACGCGATGATTGAAGACAAGATCGACAAGGATCGTGGTCGCAAAATAGAAGTCGAGCAACGACTTGCAACACTTGTTGAAGAGTACAACGTGCTCATTGACGAACAACGCTTCGCTGAAGCTGAAGTCATTGCCAAAAAAGCAGCTCAGCTTTCACCTGACAGTGTTGTTGCACGTCAGTTACTGAGTCAAAGCCGAGTCATTCGACGCCTCGATACTCAAAAAATGCTTGCGGGCAGTAAAAGCGATGGATTCCTTGATGTCATCGAAGATGCTGAAGCATCCAGCGCACCATTTGTTGGCCCAATTGAGTTCCCAGAAACGCATGACTGGGAAGACCTGACAAAGAGCCGAGCTCGACTCGCTGCTGAAGGTCGCTCTGAAATGTCTCCTGCAGAAATCAAAATCAAGTCAAAACTTACGAATCAGATCGAGGCAAAATATCGGGATCAGCCGCTGGCCGAAGTTCTTGATGATCTTGCACGACAGGCTGATGTACCAATCCACCTGGATCTTGTTGGATTAGAGAGCGAATCTGTTGGCACTGATACACCTGTGACAATTTCACTCGATCAGTCAATCTCTCTGAAGAGTGCCCTCAAGCTATTACTAGAACCCCTTCATCTTGATTACGTCGTTCGTGACGAGGTCTTGAAAATCACAAGCCCGCAGCTTGTGCAGGGTGAGGTCTATAGCGTGTCGTATCCCGTTGCGGACCTTGTTATTCCGATTCCAAATTTCTCATCGGAAAATCTTGGTATCACGGGTGCCCTTCGTGAAGGGTACTCCAGAATGGCACCGACGCAGGCTAAAGTGGAAGTGGGCCCAACTCCAGCTGGTATCACCAACGGAATGGGAGGCGGACCAACATCGAGCACAGGCAGTTCCAATCCAAATGTCTTGGCTCAGCTTCAAGGTGGCTCTGTCGGCGGCGGATCATCGTCACCCTCCCTCGCTGGTTCTGGTGGTGGTCAAGCTGATTTTCAGTCGCTGATTGAACTCATTACA
>JADHSL010000005.1 GCA_016776925.1 Pirellulales bacterium
TTTTTGTAATGGCAACGAAAATAACAATATTGGAATTTGAGAAAAACCAACACCTCTTGGTCTGCTCATGAATACAGCTCGAATACTTCAGCAGGAGAAAGAAGACCCCTACCCCCAGACACTTCTGCGGCCGTGTCGTGCGATCACCGGCATCTCCGCGATTCTTCTTCCCTACAACAATGACAATTCGGTTGATTGGGCTAGTTTCGAGCGAACTCTTGAGCACACCGTATCTGCTGGCCTTATTCCTGCAGTAAATATGGATACCGGATATGCCAGCCTGATAGACGAAGCAACACGACTGGAGGTGCTACAACGAACCAGTACTGTGACATCTGGGCTTGAATTTGTAGCTGGTGTCTTCGTTGGTGATTCACCAGGACAGAAGTTTGACGCTGATGCGTATCGGCATGGTATTGAAGAGACAGAAGCCGTTTCAGGAACACCCATTCTCTTTCAGTCTTTCGGCTTGAGCGAACTGCAGGAAGATGAAGTGGCCCCAGCATACGAATCAGTCACTCTTTCTTGTGATCAATTTTTGTTTTTTGAACTAGGTAAAGCATTTGCGCCCTTCGGCAGGATCTACTCCCTCGAGACCTACGAACAACTGATGCAAATCCCAAACGCAGTTGGTGCCAAACACTCATCGCTACGTCGACAACCTGAGTGGAGTCGAATTGAGTTGCGAAACCGTGTGCGGCCAGATTTCAAGGTGTTCACGGGAAATGATCTAGCAATCGACATGGTGATGTATGGAAGCGATTACCTACTTGGACTAAGCGCCTTCGCCCCAGATGCGTTCGCTCGACGCGACGCCATGTGGGCTGCAGGAGATCAGCGTTTCTTCCGATTGAATGACGTGCTTCAATACCTCGGAGCATTTGCATTTCGCCCTCCTGTTCCAGCCTACAAACACTCGGCGGCCATGTTTCTAAAGATTCAAGACCGGATCACGAGTAGTGCAACTCATCCTGATTCACCCCGCCGTCCGGAAACCGATCTCGAAGTACTGTCTGCCATTGCTAGTGAACTACGGCAACTGCTAGAGGAATCCAACGAATGACTTTTCCACGCATGGCCAGTTTTAAGACTCATGCAGCATTCACGCGTCATTTGAGTACTTTACAACTAACGCTTCCTTGTGCTGAGTTGGTTAAGAGTGGTCCTCATTCACCACTGGCTCAATCCATTCACGTCCATGATTTTAAAATAGGAAATAGATTCTGTATTCTTCCGATGGAAGGCTGGGACGGAACAGCAGATGGAAAACCATCGGAACTCACGCGGCGTCGGTGGCGAAATTTTGGTCGCAGCGGTGCCAAACTGATCTGGGGTGGAGAGGCAGTTGCTGTTCGTCATGATGGCCGAGCGAATCCGAACCAAATGGTTATCAACAGTGAGAACCTGTCTGAACTTGAATCATTACGAGCAGAACTCGTCGCTACACATGAGACTGAATTTGGCACCACTACCGATCTGTTCATCGGATTACAACTGACGCACGCGGGCCGCTTCGCAAAACCGGACTGCCATGATCGCATGCAACCACGAACAGCGCAGCGAAATTCAATTCTCGATGCCCGGTGTGGTATTACTGACGATTCCGCACTATTAAGTGATGATGAAATCACTTCCCTTATCGAGGACTTCGTAAGCGCGGCATCCCTTGCTGCGCAAGCGGGATTTCAATTTGTTGACATTAAACACTGCCACGGGTACCTCGGCCATGAACTACTCAGTGGTTTTGACCGGCCAGGAAAGTTTGGAGGCTCATTTGAGAATCGCACGCGGTTCCTCCGAGAAATTGTTGACGGTATCCGTAGTCGCACACCCTCTCTCGAAATTGCTGTTCGCATTAGTATCTATGACTTTCTTCCATTCACTCAGGGTCCGGACGGCGTCGGCATCCCGGAGGAGAATGGTGATCCCAGACTGATATTTGGTGGCGATTCTACTGGTGTAGGGATCGATCTATACGAACCGACAAAGTTCCTCTCCCTTTTGCAATCACTTGGCATCAAATTAGTCTGCACGACTGCCGGGAGTCCTTACTACAACCCACATATTCAACGTCCAGCTTTTTTTCCTCCGAGTGATGGCTACAAGCCACCTGAAGATCCCCTCTTGGGAGTAGCGCGTCAAATTCTGGCCACAGCAGAATTAAAACGACACCATCCCGATCTCATTCTGGTTGGTTCCGGTTACAGCTATTTTCAGGAATGGTTGCCGCATGTGTCGCAGGAGGTGATTCAGAGAGAATGGGTCGATTCCATTGGGCTTGGACGGATGGTCTTGTCTTATCCTGAGTTACCAGCGGATGTCCTGACCGGGCGAACCATGGCACGAAAAAAGGTGTGTCGCACGTTCAGTGACTGCACAACATCGGCTCGAAAAGGAATGGTGAGCGGCTGCTATCCACTTGATCCATTTTATAAAGAACGTGAAACCGTTGCAGATCCCAACAAATAAAATAGCGGTGCGCTATGCTTGAGTATCTAACGTTCTCACGTCTATTCCGGTTTCTTGTTTATTCTGTCTGCTCATACCAGTTATGAGAGTCCGTAGCAGAAAAAATGAGATGCGTTGCATAGATAGGATTACCCACTGTGAGTAGTATTCATCACCAGCGAGAACATCTCTTATCCGTTGTGTCGGCTATCACATCGGCTGTAAATCCGTATCGCCTTCTCACAGAGCGTCTCGCTCTCGAATCATCAAAAGACGTGCTCACCTTCGATGGCAATCCTGTTTCAGTCGGCGTTCAACAAACAATAGAACTTCAGGAAACCGGTAAAATCTGTGTTGTCGGTGGCGGGAAAGCTGCTGCAGGATTTGCTGCTGGCTTAGAGCATCTGTTCGGCAGTGATCGCCTTCACAAGCATAAGGTGCACGGCCTGGTGAGTGTCCCTGAAGGGTGTGGTATTCAGCTTGATCATATCGAAGTTCGAGAAACACGAAATCGCACACACAATCTGCCAACTGATGCTGTTGTTCAAGCAACTCACGAGATGGTTGAACAACTAAGTGCGCTCAAGCAAGAAGATCTTGCATTTGTCTTAATCACAGGCGGCGCTTCAGCCCTTCTCGAATCGCCACGAGCACATATTTCACTTCAGTCGTTAGTACATCTCACAAAAAATCTTTCACATGCCGGCGTCGACATTCAAACATTGAATACGATACGCCGCATGACGAGTAAGGTAAAAGCGGGAGGGCTCGCACAGACCTGCACTGCGGGCAAACTTATTGTGCTTGTTCTTTCAGATGTTCTTGATGACTCCTTGGCCGTAATTGGATCCGGTCCATGCATGCCCCGTATCGCAGAACCACCATCAGCAATCGAAGATATTCTTCTTCATGCAAACATCCCTGAATGCGATCGTGCAATTATTTCAGAAGCAGCGAATGAGTACGTAAAAGAACATGATGTGCTCTCCCGTCATCAAATAAATTCTGGCGACTGGGTCACTCCCAAAGGCTGTCGAGTTACTCACCTCACTCTTGGAACAAATGCACTGGCAGTCGAAGCTGCAGCAACTGCTTCGACTGCACTCGGTTATGAAATTTTTTCTGCCACAACAAACACGTACTCACAGACAGCCAATACGGTTGGAAGTCGTCTCGCGACTTCAGTCAGCATAATGGCTTCTCGAGAAGCGACCAAAAACTACCCTCAGTCTTTACTGGAGGGCGGTGAGGCAACTGTGCATGTGCCTCTCGAACATGGGCTTGGGGGTCGCAATCAACATACTGTTGTAGCTGCAGCAAATGACATTCTGGTTCAACAAAAACGTGAATGGCCAGCTGGCACGCTCATTGCGAGTTTCGGAACTGATGGTGAAGACGGGCCAACCTTTGCTGCAGGTGGCTTCATTGATTCAGACGTTGCAAAATCTCTTGCTTGCCAACCCAAGAGCCTGACAGAAGCAATATCCAAATGCGACTCACATGAACTTCTCAAGTCTGCTGGTGGTCTGATTGAAACTGGACCAACTGGTACGAATGTTGCCGATATTCGAATCGTACTCACTCACCCCACATCAGACTAACAATTACTCTTGCTTGACTGATTCTTTGACGTCAGTGAGGTGTGCGTCTCCAGTGAGTCGAAAAGAGTGACCCTGCGGACTTCGATCGATTAGGAATGGGCCAACCGTTCGATCACAATCAAGAAAAATCACAGTGTTTTCATCGGATGTCAATCGTCGCTTTGGCTCGAAAGGCTGGTTATATCGTGCACCCTTTGAAATCCGTATTTCATCAATCTCACCATTGAAAAATGAATTGGGGCGACCACGAACATCTGGATCAGCACCCACAATGAATGGAAGCCAGTTCGCCTTCCGCTTCATTAAGGGCTTCGTCGGCAGCCGACCTTGGGGCTTTCCGTCAACGTAGAGAGCCAATGAATCCCCCTCGTAGACCATGGCAACGTGGTACCACTGGCCTACCTTGAGTTTGAGATCGGGCCGAATATTTTTATATGCCCCTCCCAGAAAAACACTTGCATCGAGTTGACCACGAGAAGCGAATATGCCGTATTCACTCTGCTCTGTTTTTGCGAGAAGACCAACTCGATCTGCAAACTCTCGAGCCTTAAACCAGCATTCCACTGTAAAAGGCCCTTGTGGGAGAGGCACCTTAATCGATTCAAGAGACACACAGTCACCGCTACCATCGAGTGCGAGTGCACGATTCACAGTACCCTGAGAAGACGCTTCATCACTAAAGAGTAATGGGACGTTCTTTTTTACCTCTGGAATGCTATAGCGAGTTGCGGGTGCGAGATAGTCTTGTGAGAGTGTCACCTGCACCATCTCTGACAATCTCTCAAACTGTTTTGCTTGGTACACTGCACTAAAATCTGCTTTACAACTCGCACCCGCATTCAGTACGCCGTGAGTATGATCTGGTGCAAACTGCCAACGATTATCGACACTCTCAAGTGAAACGGTGTACTCAACAGGACGACTTGTCGGATTTGAAAATGAAACAGAAAACTGACTCGTACTGGGCTTTTCACGCATAGCTGCCGAAACCTGTATGCCACCTTTAAAAGTGACTGGAAGCCGAGCCAACTGAATCGTCTCTTCCTGAAGACTTGAGGTAATTTCCCGCACGTCCATTGCCTGCCCTACTGGAAATGCAGCCATAGCAACTTGCTCTTTCCGGACGGTGACAAGGTGATACTGATGAAGGTAGCCTGCTTCTGGAACAACACCTTTTTGACCACCACCAACAGTGGCGAGGGCTATGTATTCAATTCCATCATTCGGATCACTGCGCATGTGATGAATATGACCCGCAAACACTGCCGTCACATTGCCTGCCTCGACAAGCAGAGGATGGACACGTTTTTTCCAATCGTCACCATAATTGCCACTGATCCATCGAGGATGGTGAAGAAATATAAATTGGTGATTGCAATCTTTCCCCCGTGCAAGAGCTTGCCGTAGAAATGCAAGCTGTTCGTCACTTATTTTCTGAAGGCGTGGCTTCGAGAAACTTTTTTCACCAGTTTCTTCATCTCCTTCATCTGAATAAATTACCGTGAATGCACATTGCTTGTGCTGAAATGAATACCAAAGGGGTCCAAAATGCATCTCGTAGTGATCTTGGTGCTGAAACTTTGGCATCTCTGGATCATTGAGTGGCCGCCAATACACATCATGATTTCCTGCAACTGGAAACCATGGACATAGCAATCTGTTCATAATCGACTTGAACTCACGCATCTGTATGAGCCATTCAGCTGTGCGGTTATATCCATTCACTAGGTCACCGACTGTCATAACGAGATCAGGCTCAATGAGATTGACGTCCCGAACCGCATCTGCCAGCACATCAACGCCCTCTGGCTGCCCCCCAGTCCGATCTCCGAATACGGCAAACGTAAATGCATCTTCTTCAGAAGGAAGTGGTAGGACGATCTCACTTGAGCGAGTAGTAAAAAATCGTTGCTCACTTGGTTGTATTGTCTCATGAGGAACTCCATAACGATGGAGGTGCCGGTCATGAGACAAATGAGGAGTTTCTTCACCGGGCTCGACATTTTCTGTCTCGGTGGACGGACTACCAGCCATCACCTGTCCAACACTCCAAAGAGAGAGCATTGCTATACAGGCGATAAAAGAAAGGAGCCGGAAAACACTCTGTCTGGGGCAGCACTGCCAGAATCTTGTAGCCATTAAAACCTCTCCTTCAAACATTGACAGCGAACTGTCTAAAGTGAGACATCACACAACAGAACCGCCTCCCGCAGGCCAACAAGTGGATCCCGCGTCGGTATAAACTCCTGCCCCACATACCCCTGATAACCAATGGCCAGCAGCTTCTGCATAATCGGCGGATAATTAATTTCCTGCGATTCGTCCAATTCCCCTCGTCCAGGATTCCCGGCAGTGTGCACATGACCAATAATATCTTTGCACTCTTCGATCCGGCGGATAACATCGCCATTCATAATTTGAACGTGATAGATATCAAAAAGTAACTTCACGTTATCAGAGCCCACTCGTCGAAGCATATTGGCAACAGCATCAACGTTATCACCTTGATAACCAGGATGCCCCTTCATGGGATGGCTATCGTCACGAGTGTTCAGGTGTTCGAGACAAATTGTCACATTCTTTTTCTCTGCATGGCCAGCTATTTTTTTGAGCCCGGTAACACAATTATCGAAAGCTTCTTCATCAGTCATGGCGCCACTCGCTGAATCTTCAGCATCCCGCCACTTAAATCCCGTAAAGGCAATAACTGCTGGGATGCCGGCTGCCTCGCAACTGTCGATCATCTTCGTTGTGCGTGCAATAACTTCATCCTGATATTTTGGATTATTAAATCCCTTGATATATGGCGCGCCTGGCATGCCATTTGGGGCTATGGCACATGTGAGGTCATGCTTCTTCAGCATTGCCCAATGCTCTGGCTGAGTCAGTTCGATAGAAATACAGCCCAGTTCATTCGCAACCTGACACTGTTTCTGAATACTCCACCTGTCGCCCATAGAGCCAAAGCACCAGGAAACAATCGATTGCTTGATGTGTCCTTTAGAAGCCGCCGGTGAACCCTGCACCCCAGTCGAAGTAGCAGCAATCGCTGCTCCAGCAACTGTTGTTAAAACACTGCGGCGATTCATCGCTGATGGCGGCTGGTTCATAGCAAACTCCCCTACTTCTCAAATTAGACCAGAATTCTGACTACGTTTAGTCAAAAATATTCTTTACAAGAGCGGTATTGTGTTTGATGTGTGTTTCAAAAACAATCAACTTGTATCATGAATATCTATGCCACAGAACGCCCTTACTTATAACTCTTTGTTTTCTGGTTTTTTATGCCTCATCTCAAACGCATACTAATTACTGGTGGTGCTGGTTTCCTTGGTAGTCATCTTTGTGAATGCCTTGTTGAAAGTGGGCACGATGTTATTTGTGCTGACAACTTTTTTACTAGTCAGAAAAGGAATGTTGCTCATCTCCTCGGCCGCTCAAATTTCGAACTCGTAAGACATGATATTATTCATCCACTTTGGCTTGAAGTTGATGAAATCTATAACCTTGCCTGTCCTGCAGCCCCTGGCCACTACCAGTACAATCCCATCAAAACCATGAAGACCTCTGTGTCTGGTGCGATGAACGTTCTTGGCATGGCAAAAAGGTGTCGATCAAAGGTCCTCCAAGCCTCGACAAGTGAGGTGTACGGAGATCCAGAAGTCCATCCACAACCCGAAAGCTATCGAGGTTCAGTCAATCCTATTGGTATCAGAGCATGTTATGACGAAGGGAAGCGTGCTGCAGAGACTCTATTCATGGATTACCACCGTGCTCATGACGTAAACATTCGTCTTGTACGGATTTTCAACACGTATGGACCGAGGATGCATCCGTACGATGGCCGCGTTGTCTCAAACTTTATTCGGCAAGCGATTACGAACGACGCCATTACTATCTTTGGTGATGGCTCACAAACACGCAGTTTTTGTTACCGAGATGATCTCGTTCACGGCATGATAAAGATGATGAATGGACCTGACGACTTTATCGGTCCTGTCAATCTTGGTAATCCTCACGAATTCACAATACTTCAACTTGCTGAAGTAATCATCAAACTTACAGATTCAAAATCAGAGATCATTAAAAAACCTCTCCCAAAAGATGACCCTATACGACGGCGGCCAGATATCACACTTGCAAAGCAAAAGCTCTCTTGGGAACCAACGGTGTCTTTGGAGGAGGGGCTTACAAAGACAATTGAGTGGTTCCGGTCCATTAACCTTGATGAATTTCGTGCACCAACACCGAATTACGAATAACCGTGGACTCGGATTGCATAGTCCATCTTGAGTGACAGCAATCTCGCTTGGGAAAAACGGGGGAAAGTATTCTGCTGCAGAGAGCCTTCGTAGAAATACGAGACCGATTGAGGCCTCCTCTTTTCTGTGCAACTGCCTGTTTATTCAGTCAATTACCCCTGTTTTTGCTCTTCGCTCCACCTGAGTTATTCGCTACCTTCTTCATTCCGTTAGGTGGCGGTGCTGTCGCACCAACCCACGATTAATGAGTCCCTGTACCCTAAGGATCTGCTTGATCATGGAACGCACGCAGTTGTCGGCAATTGTTCTCGATCTTCTCGAAAAAGAAACCGGCGAAACCTACGACGCTCTCGACGATTCAACGACCCTGAATGAAGGTCTTGGCCTCGACTCACTTGATATGGCAGGTCTCATTCTGCATATCGAAAGCCACTTCGGCATACAAATTGAGACTGAACTGTTAGACAAGATCAAGAATATCGGACAAATACTTGACACGCTGGAAGAAAAAATAGCTGCCAAGGAAGGAAAACACGCCGCTTAGAAGTTCTGACAATGGCAGACACAGCATATGTGTTGAACCGTCAATCTCGAATCCTTTTCGTTTGCATATATTGGCATGAATCATTCAATGTCTTCATCCGCTGATCTCTCTGCACTTTGTCTCGTGGAGTCGTATGCAACGGCATCTGTTCATTCTTCCGAAGTGAATGCACTCGCTCGTAAGAAGCATTCCCACGGCTGCCACTCCCTCCCACCGCGATTTCTTCGGCACGCAGATGAGCAGACCATCATCGGCATGCATTCGATCATTCGTGCACTGGCGGTTGATACACAGGATAGCCGTGACATGAGCAACGACGCCGTCATAGCAGCTACCTGCTTAGCGGGCCAGCCATCTGCAGCCCGCACTATGATTGGTCTCCGAGATAAAGGACCGGTCGCAGTTACCCCACATATTGTTCCACAATGTTCTCTCCACTCAGTTGCATCTGCTGCAAGCGTAGGCTTTGGCATGCATGGCCCCAACTTTGGTGTTGGTGGAGGGCCACACGCACCGGCTGAAGGTTTTCTGCTGGCCCTGACCCTTGCACCAATGCTTGCGAGAACTTCGCCGTCTACTCGTATATGGCTTGTTTGTACGGGCTGGGACCAGCAACCTTCTCTCGACACGAATGGCAGCCTCACGAACGATCCCGTCTGTCGAGGAATGACTTTCGTATTGAAGCCTGAAGTGGCACTGCCCATCGATAATACTCTCCCGCATATTCAAATTTCTTCTCTAAAAAATGCCTCTTCTCCTGATATTCTCCCAGCACATGGCCGTCTGAAAGAACTCTGTGAACAATTTGAAACGGGCATCCACACAACGGTAGCCATAACAGACACATGCACAATCGAAATTTCATCTCTCTCTTCGATACGACCTTCATCACGATCAAATAAAGCTGTCTGCCAGAAGGAGGCTGCTTAATGGTTTCAGAACAGCTTTCTCGTGTTGTCATTACTGGAATCGGTGCTTCGACACCACTGGGCAATTCATTCGATGAAATTGGTGATGCATTGCAAGCTGGTCGTTCCGGTATCGACTGGTACGATGCTGGCACGTTTAACCGTCTCCAAAAACATGCTGCTGCCAACGTAAAAGAGGCACTGATACCGACGGAAAAAGACAGTCTCGTACCCACTGAGCAATTCGAGAAATCTTCGCGGATCGAGCAGTTCATGATTGGACCCGCCGCACATGCTCTCACTGATGCCGGCATCAATCCAAAAGCCAATAGTCTGGAACAAAGGAAACGTATTGGAATCATTGCTGGCATCGGCGCTGAACAACTTAAGGATTGGGAACGCGACTTTCTTGACAGTGGCCATGATGTTTTTGAGGCAAGCCGTCAACCATCACTTGTCCACCGAGTTGCTCAAATGCTTGGCGTGAATGGCCCCGCAACAACTGTTGCTGCAGCCTGTGCATCCAGCGGATATGCTCTTGCGCTTGGTAAAACCTGGCTCACAACCGGATTAGTAGATGCCTGTGTTGTTGGTGGGTGTGATGTTCTCAGCCCAACAGCACTTGCTGCATTCCACAATCTCCGAGCGCTATCACGGAGAGATGACGATCCTAAAAAAGCTTCCCGTCCGTTTGATCAAAATCGTGACGGTTTTGTCATGGGCGAAGGCGGTGTCTTTTTTGTACTCGAAAGACAGCACGCGGCAAAGGCTCGACAATGTAAAATATATGGTGAATTAGCCGGAATCGGCATGTCGAGTGATGCATCACATATGGTTACGCCATGCAGTGATCCAGTTCAAGCATCACGCGCAATCACCGAAGCACTTGCTGATGCAAATCTCCCACCAGCACAGGTTGATTACATTAATGCACATGCTGCTGGTACCCCGGTAGGTGATGCTGCTGAGGCAGGAGCCATCCGTGATGCCTTTGGTGCTGCGGCTTCAGAAATACCTGTCAGCTCAACGAAAAGTATGTCAGGACACCTCATCAGTGCAGCCGCTGTTTTCGAAGCACTTGCGTGCCTTGTTGCAATCAAACGAAACATGATTCCTCCAACTATCAATCTCGACAATCCTGATAAAGAATGCTGCCTTCGACATGTCCCACATCAGGCGATTTCATCACCGGTTCATGTGGCAGCAAGCAATTCGTTCGGCTTTGGTGGTTCCAATCTTTGCCTTATTCTGAAAAGCGCTGCTTAAAAACTATTTCATATCACCATCTGGAGTTTTATTGTGCCTGATTCATCACCAACCCTTCCATCACTCACGCTCCCTGAAATTGGATCCGCCACTGATACCATGCTTGAAACACTTGTGGCTCATTGGCATGACGTTGATCCACAACATTCGGAAGATGGTCTTGCGGGCAAAGTCTGTGACCTCCATCAATTCAATTTTCTCCTGTGGCACGAAGAAGATATCGCGAGATCTCCCGACGTCACTGACACGAAAATAGCTGCTGTAAAGCGGGCGATTGATAAGTACAATCAGGCTCGCAATGATGCGATTGAAAAAGTTGATGACTGGCTCATTCAGGAACTTGCAAATCGTGGTATCGCGGCTGAAGAAGATGCACCAGCCGCTACAGAAACACCAGGTGCTGCAATTGACCGGCTTTCAATTCTTGAGCTTCGCCGTTACCACATGCGTGAACAACTCGAACGAGACGATGCATCGCAGGAGCACCGTGAGAAAGTAGCTCAGAAAATGGTCATACTTGATCAGCAGAGAGATCATCTCACCACTGCCCTTGACCGACTGCTACAAGAAATATTTTCTGGAAAACGTCCTTTGCGAGTCTTCCGGCAAATGAAGATGTACAACGATCCAGCAATGAATCCGTATCTGTACAAATCCACTTCAAATCCGGTTGCATGATACAGACAAAACAGAGCGATCCGTATCAATGAATGTCCGTCACACAGACCGCTTCATAAATGATCTGGCCTGAGATCACAAAAGAATATCGCGCACAACATCACCATGGACATCGGTGAGTCGATAGTTTCGACCTTGATGACGGAACGTGAGTTTCGTGTGGTCAAAACCAAGAAGCTGAAGTATTGTGGCATTGAGGTCATGTACGTGAACAGGGTTCTCGGTAATTGAGAATCCTAACTCATCCGTTGATCCATAGATTGTGCCAGGTCGTGTACCACCACCAGCGAGCCACATCGTGAAAGCGTCTTTGTGATGATCACGTCCCGGTTCCCGTTTTTTTGTATTGGGTGTGTCAGCATTTCCTTGTGCCAGTGGCGTGCGGCCAAACTCACCACCCCAGACCACAAGAGTCTCATCGAGTAAACCTCGTCTTCTCAAATCGGCTACAAGCGCAGCCATGCCCTGATCTACATCACGGCATTTAGCAGGTAATCGAATTTTAAGGTTCCCATGATGATCCCAATCGGAATCAAAAAGTTGCACAAAGCGAACCCCGCGTTCGATCAGCCGACGGGCAAGGAGGCAGTTAGCAGCAAACGACGGCTTCCCGGGTTCCACGCCATAAAGTTCCAGTGTCTCAACAGTCTCAGTGGAAAGGTCGGTCAGGTCTGGAACGCTTGCCTGCATTCGAAACGCCATTTCATACTGGCTGATTCGTGTCGCAATTTCTGGGTCTTCAGTTTCGGCAAGACGTAGAGAATTGAGACCGTTGACGGTATCGAGTAATCGCCGGCCATCTTCACGAGATCGACCGGCTGGATTGCTGAGGTAAAGCACCGGGTCGCCACTCGAACGAAAACGTACTCCCTGATGCATGCTTGGTAAAAACCCACTTGACCACAACTGTGAACCGGCTCCACCAGCAGGACCAGAGAGCAATACAACGTATGCTGGGAGATTCTCGTTTTCACTTCCCAATCCGTAGGTTGTCCAAGCACCGAGAGCAGGCCGTCCACCGCGTCCAAACCCACTATGCATGAACATCTGTGCTGGCGCATGGTTGATTTCATCGGTATGAAGACCGCGAATAACACACAACTCATCAGCCACACCCCCAAGGCAAGGAAGATGCTCGACGACATCAAGCCCGGCATTACCTTGCTTGGAAAATCGAAAAGGTGAACCTGCTAGAACTTTTTTGTCACCGATAAATGCCAGCTTTAAACCATCGAGCAATGCTTCCGGACAGTTTTCACCATGACGCTCTGAAAGGACAGGCTTTGGATCAAGCATATCGATCTGGGATGGTGCACCTATCATATGGAGGTGAATTACCGACTTTGCACGAGGACCAAAGTGAGGAGAACGCCGAGGAAGCAGATGGCCATCATCGGGTTCTTGAGCCATCGGAGAATCACTCGCCAACAATGTAGACAACCCAACTGCTGAGAGCCCTAAACCCTGCCGAAAGAAATGACGACGAGACACATCTAAAAAATTCATCTTTTGCTCAGGATTTGGCCGCCACATGAGATCTACCACACTCTCAGTTTTTGGTGATTGTTTCATCAAGATTCAAAATTGTGGCTGCTATTGCATACCATGCTGCTAGCTCATTCACGTTCATGCTTTTTGGAATATTAATTGCAGAATGATCTTTCATGATCGCCTCAATTTTTTGTGGATTTGCTACTAATTTTTGCCGTTCTGTATTCAATAATTTTTGCAAGAGATTCATCTCACTAGCTGTTGGCTGCCGGCTGACTGCAATGCGAAAACCATAACCAATACGTGATGTATCAGTATCCCCTGGTGAATCAGAGAGAATCCGTTTTGCGAAGGCAAAGGCTGCCTCGGTGTACACTGGGTCATTTAATAGAACCAGTGACTGAAGTGGTGTATTGGACCGAGAACGCCTCGTTACACACGTCATGCGCTCAGTTGCATCAAAAGTCACAAAACTTGGGTATGGGCTTCCTCGCTTGAGAACAACATAGATGCCACGACGGTATTGTTGCTCACCCGGACTCACTTCATATGTATATTTCTGACCGCCAAGCTTCGTCCACAAACCATTGGGCTGTGGTGGATGGATCGACGGACCGCCTTTTGCAGCACTCAGTAACCCTGCGATAGCAAGTGCGTTATCCCGAATGCCTTCTGCATCCAGACGAAATCGTGGGCCTCTCGCAAGCCATTTATTTTGAACGTCTTGCAACCGTTTCTCCGAAGGTACAGTTGAAGACTGCCGATACGTTCTGCTGGAGACAATGCGCCGAACCAATTTCTTAAGGCTCCACCCATCTTCCATAAAGCCAACTGCAAGACTGTCGAGCAGTTCTTGGTGTGTTGGTCGTTCACCTTTGACACCGAAATCCTCGAGTGTTGTGACAATGCCTTGGCCAAAAATCTCAAACCAGACTCGATTGACAAAAACTCTCGCCGTTAACGGATTATCCTGTGACACAAGCCATTGAGCAAGCATGAGTCGGTTCGCGGGACCGTTGGTCTTTCCGCCCAACACAAGTGGCGTGCCCGCCTCAACCTGCTTTGAGGGGTCCGTAAAGTCGCCACGGTTAAAGACAAAGGTCTCACGTGGCATCGCCTTGTCTTTCATCACAAGTGTCTTCGCCTGTGGAATCGAAGACAACTTGTTTTGTAATTGTTTGACTTTTTTTTCTTTCGTCTTCAAACGCGTATCATAGTCTTTCTGCTGTTCCTGTTGGTCGACTAACATCTCTCCACCGCAGGTAGTAGGCCCTTCACTTTCATCTTGAATGACATCCTTCCCTGTTTTGTCACCCTTAATCTGCTTCACATTTTTCTGAGCATCGCGAAGACTTTGGCTGATGGACTTCCGTTCCGCAGCCCAAGGATCGTGGCTTAAGTTCATTGATGGGCCAATGAACTTGATTGAGGATGGCACCTTTGGGTTCGCTCGCTCTGCTTCTGCTTCTGTTGAATTAAAATACGCTGCAAAGCGGTAGTACTCTTCTTGTGAAAACGGGTCATACTTGTGGTCGTGACATTGCGCACATTCAAGCGTGACACCCAACCACACAGCACCAGTGGTATTCACGCGGTCAAAAACCTGATTAATGCGACTCTCTTCTGGATCGGTTCCCGCTTCTACGTTGGTTGGAGCGCACCGATGGAAGCCCGTAGCAATTCGTGTTGCTTCATTTGCGTCAGGCAGTAGATCACCAGCAATTTGTGTAATTGTGAACTGGTCGAAAGGCATATCGTCGTTCAACGCATCCACGACCCAATCCCGATACGCCCACATATTCCGCAGGTCATCCCGTTGAAATCCATGGGAATCTGCATAGCGGGCAAGATCAAGCCACATCCGTGCCCAGCGAACGCCAAATTCTTCACTTTGGAGGAACTCATCAACAAGATTTTCATATGCGTCATCGCGTTCGTCTGCCTCGAATGCCGCAACTGCCTCTGGGCTTGGTGGCAAGCCAGTCACGTCAAATGCAAGACGTCGTATCAACTGACTTTTTTTCGCTACAGGAGCAAACTGGAGATCTTCATGTTTATGTGCCGCAACGATCCAACCATCGATAGTCGGATCAATAATCGATAGGTCTTGTGAGCCAGCCGCTGGGGAAGAATGCCGAACCGGAGGAACATATGCCCAGTGCTTTTGCTGTGGAATCGCATCTGGCAGTTCACCACCTTGTTGTATCCAGCGACGAAGTACGATTTCTTCACGGCCTGAAAGCCCCGGCCCCACGGGGGGCATTGCATCATCATGCAACCGATCGAGTGACACTCTTCGAAGCAGTTCACTTTCACGGGGTTTACCGGAAATTATGGCCGGACCTGAATAACCACCAGCCAGGAATTCATTTCGATCATCAAAACGCAGGTCGCCCTCCTGCACATCCGGGCCATGGCATTCGAAACAATGTCGTTGAAGGACAGGCAGAACATCCTTCGTAAAGCCAACGTGCTCTGCTCCCTGGGTTACTGAAAATGCAAGCAACAGCGGAAAAGCTGATAGAGAGATTTTATACATGCATCCACTGACCATACGTAGAAATTTTATCGGCCCCAGGCAGCGACTCTCTCGGCTCTCTCTCGATTTGCAACAATTCCTGTCGCAACAACGCAAAAGAGTCACGATCACCCTAGAAGGTAGCTGCCTCCTTGATTCTTACGCACGAGGCACCATACATCAAGAAAAATGCCTGCGTTAGCATAAAAGAAGAACGTTCTTGTACATTTAAGGATATCTTTCTTTGTATAAGAACTCGTGAAGTTGCACATTAAGATCAAAGACATGATGGGTACTTCGTTTTTATCTTTGGGACATACAACATGGTCTCTTCAAAAAGCACGTCGCTTGATGCTCTCAAATCACTTCGAAGGCTTCTCATACTTATCATACTTTTCATTCTGACAAATGTCTGTTGTGAAAATCCTGGGTGGGCTGTCGAGAATAATACTGAAGAACGACCAAACATTTTATTTTTGTTCGCTGATGACTGGGGACGACATGCCTCGGTTCTTTCAAAGATTGACGGAGCCGGTGGTATCAATGACGTCGTCCAAACACCAAATTTCGACAAGGTCGCTAGTCGTGGTGTCCTTTTTCGAAACGCACACGTGAGTGCACCATCGTGCACCCCATGTCGTAGCGCGTTACTTACTGGTAGACATTTTTGGCAAACGGGAACTGGCTCAATACTTCGGGGTGCTGTCTATGACAGTTCGATCCCGAGTTTTCCGCCGCTCCTTCGAGAGCAAGGCTACTGCGTCGGCTATTCCCATAAGGTCTGGAGTCCCGGTACTCCGGCGAATTCACCATTCACACAAGATGAAAGCTTTGGCAAAAACGGTGGTCGGATCAATCAATTCTCTCAAACCGTAACAAAGCTCATCAGTAAGGGAACACCTCGCGAGACGGCTAAGCTCGCAATTCTCGACGAAGTCAGAGGCAACTTCCGTGACATGCTCAATAGCTGCAAGGACAACGCTCCTTTTTGCTACTGGTTCGGGCCTACCAATGTGCATCGAAAATGGATCAAAGGAAGTGGCAAAGATCTTTGGGGAATCGATCCCGATTCTCTCCAAGGAAAGATGCCTGCTTTTCTGCCTGATGTTCCGGAAGTACGACAAGATCTTGCAGATTATTTTGGCGAAATAGCTGCCTGGGATGCGGCTGTTGGTGTTTTGCTTGATGAACTCGAGAAAGCCAAACTCACTGACAACACACTCGTGGTTATAAGTGGAGACCATGGAGCACCTGGGTTTCCTCATGGAAAATGCAACCTGTATAGTTTTGGTACCGGCGTATGTCTTTCTGTAACCGGGCCGGGCGTTGTCGGCGGCCGTGTTGTTGATGACATGGTGAGCCTCATTGATCTTGCCCCCACATTTCTAGAGACGGCACGTATCAAGCCACCGGAATCAATGACTGGCAGGTCACTATGGCCACTTCTTCACTCGAAAAAATCAGGTTTTATTGACCCGACACGAGACTGCGTATTTACAGGACGTGAACGACACGTTGAAAGTGCACGGGCTGATTTCACTCCCTACCCTCAGCGCGCTATCCGCACTCACGATCATGTTTTAATTATGAACTTTCGCCCCGACCGGTGGCCGCTTGGTGATCCATATCGCCTTGAAGATGGACCTGAGCCAACACAGCAGGAACTTGAAACAAATACACGAGTGACATTGCCTGATGAAGATGCTGGCCCAACCAAAGCATGGCTTGTGCAATCTCGTAAGGAAGAGTCGTGGAAACAACTATTTAACAACGTATACGGAAAGCGAATGCCCATCGAGCTCTTCGACCTGACTCAGGATCCATATGAAATGCACAACCTTGCTGGTGAGCGAGCACATGCTGAAGTTGTCAAAAAGCTTATGAACAGGCTTCTGAGTGAATTATACAAGACAAAAGATCCGAGGCTCAAGAATGACGGTGAGTTCTATGAGACGCCTCCTATGGCAGGCCCTCTAAAAGAAAAATCTCCTGGTTGGAAAAATCAAAAAAGAAAGCCATAGAATTATGAAAAATATTTTTGCTTGCTGCGTTTTAGCGATGGCCTGTTCATCTGTGTATGCAGCTGATAAGCCAAATATCCTATTCATAGCCATTGATGATCAAAATGATTGGATTGGTCATCTCGATGGACATCCTCTTGCCAAAACACCACATATTGATGCTCTTGCCAAACGGGGGACAACGTTCACAAATGCACATTGTCAGGCACCGCTGTGCAATCCTTCCCGAACGAGTCTTTTGCTTGGCTTGCGACCAACAACAACAGGAATATACGGACTGAAACCATGGTTTCGAACAGTCCCCGAATGGTCCGACCGTGTCACGCTTCCACAACACTTTGCGAATGATGGTTATTACACCGCGGCGACTGGGAAAATCTATCATGGCTTTCGAAAGAATCCCAAGAAGAAAAATCAAGGAAATAACGCACCAGAGCATGTTGAGTTCGAAGTCACTGGGGCATTCGGTGGTGTCGGAACCAAACCACCAAAAAAACTAATTCCCGAGACCCCCATGGGAAATCACCCACTCATGGACTGGGGCGTGTGGCCACTGGATAATGACGACACGCAGAAGGGTGATTATCAAGTGGCTTCTTGGACCGTCGAACAAATTCAGAATGCGCCTAAAGACCGACCATTCTTTTTGGCAGCAGGATTTTTTCTCCCACACGTACCGTGTTATGCCACCCAGAAATGGTTTGATCTCTACCCAGATGATGATTCGGTCTTGCCACCAATCCTTCAGGATGATCGTGCCGACACTCCACGATTTTCATGGTACATCCACTGGTCCCTACCGGAGCCTCGATTAAAGTGGGTCCGTGAAAACAATGAGTGGAGGAATCTCGTACGTTCATACCTTGCCTGCACCAGCTTTGTTGATGCACAAATTGGTCGTATTGTGTCTGCAGTGGAACAAAGTGAATACGCGGACAACACTATCATTGTTGTCTGGGGAGATCACGGATGGCATCTTGGTGAAAAAAACATCACAGGCAAAAATACATTATGGGACCGTGGCACAAAGGTCCCTCTTGTCTTTGCTGGGCCAGGCATCACACCTCAGCAAACATGTGGCCAGCCAGTCGAGTTGCTGGACATCTACCCGACCCTGATTGATTTAGCAGGCGCTCCAAGCCGTTCTGATCTAGAAGGAATAAGCCTTGTGCCACAACTAAAGGATGCAGCAACCACCCGCACTCGTCCTGCAATCACCAGTCATAATCAGGGGAACCATGGCATTCGGAGTGAACGCTGGAGATACATTCACTATGCCGATGGCAGTGAAGAACTCTATGACATGCATGCCGATCCGCATGAATGGACAAATCTTGCACATCTTCCAAAACATGCAGCAGTCATCGAGCAGCATCGCCGGTGGCTGCCAACTATTGATCGAGAACTCGTTCCCAACAGTGCCGCACGAGTCCTTACATACGACAAGGCAACAGATACCGCCGTCTGGGAAGGTACCACTATCAAGCGAACAGACCCAATTCCAGATTAATCACTACGTCCTTTGAGTACGTTCAAAATAATTATTCTGACTCTGCTTCGAGTGCTTGCAGGAGTCGCTTTACCATTGCCATATCAATACCGGATGGTTGTTGGATCACGAGCCACCGAGCATCTCGTTTTGCAATGTCACTTTGATTGAGCTGGCGGGCTGTAAGCATGCGTAAAAAATGGCTACGAGGAGAATCTGGACGAAGGGCCAGCATGGCATCCAAGTATCGAAGCATCGATTGTGCATCTTTTTCCTGGATCGCAATTGACAGCAGGTTGTTGAGCATCCGTGACAATATTTCACGTGACGTCGATGCCTCAAGATGACTGTCGTTAAGTGGTTCTCCTGTTTGTTCAAGATGTCGCTGAGCAAGATTCTCACGAGTAAGTCTCTTTCCTCGCTCAAAAACGTCAATCCACTCTGAATCACCATCAGTTGCGTCAAAACGGACCAAAAAGTGGCCTGGGAACCCGATGCCGTGTATTTCAATACCGAGACGCTTAGCGAGTTCCATATAAACGACTGCTAACGTGATAGGTATACCTTCCCTATCATCGAGGACCTCATTTACATAGCTATTCGATCGATTGTAATAATCTCCACGACTCCCGTGAAAACCCAGTTCGGAAAAGAGAACCTGATCCAACATTCCCAGCCGATCAGAATCACTCGCATCAATGGGCAACCGTGTTTTGATTAAAGCTGACAACCTCCGAAGATCGGCAAGAGAGGCTTCGCAATCAAGTTCTTGATTATCAAGTCTGGCAATCTGTAACGCTGCTCTAAACATGTCAATCTTTTCATCATCAACAGCTACTTCGTCAGAAAGCTGCTCTACTGTCCGATGATGATGGACCTCAGCAGCCAACGCCCGTAACTGCTCAGACTGCCGTGACAACGAATCAGCCTTTAATTCAAGAGCCGCGACTGCAGTCGATCCGGCCTCTGCTAACAACTCAACCAGTGTTGCGTTAGCTGGATCAATTTCGTCAAAACCTGCCGTTGTTTTTTCAACCTGCGCCCATACCGCGTCGTCTGGCTGAAAGCGTGGCACCTCATCACCACAAGAAAACCGACGGAATGCTGCTTCGGTGCCCCGAAATGAAACAAGCCCAGGTCTGCCACCACGCAAATTTTGATCAGAAGACACGATAACTTCAAGATCATTGACGTAGCAACGAATACCGTCTTTTTCAACACGAACACGAAGATGATTCCAATCACCCTCACGGTATTCGGGTACATCGATGTCTTCAATCACATTCCAAGTAAATACTGTCGGACCATCAAATCGAGTAAATCGCAACTGCCCATTGCTTGGGTAAAAGCCGTAATGCTTATCTTCTCCATCTGCTTCAACTACAAGGCCAGCGGCGCCCGACTCATTGTCTAATTTGACCTGCACTCCAACCTCATATGGCACGCTTGGCAGTGAGCCTTTTGCTAAACAGAGGCTACGCCCACCAAAACCTTCCCCTTTTCCTGCTACCGTTATTCGACCAGCTCGTTGACGCCATAGCCCACCACCAGCAGTCAACCATTCAGTCGCGTCAAGTTGACCAATAGTAAGCCAGCGATCGAGTAATACTGGATTTGGGTTTTCTAGCAATTCATTGACACGGTCAGCCACAACAGCAAACCCGAGATTGCGAGTTACCTGTGACTTTAATGTCAGAATGCCGTGGACGTCTCCATTTCGATCAAGCAATGGTCCTCCACTGTTCCCTGACTCGATCGGAATCGCTAATTGAATCATCTCTATGCCATCAATAGTACGTCTCCCCGACACACGACCAACCACAACGCTCCGCTGAAGCCCATGAGGATTTCCAATCGCAACAACCTCTTGTCCGTCGCGAAGCGAACTGGAAGCGGCTAAACCCAACGGCTGCAAATTTTCTGCGTCTATTCGTATGACCGCAACGTCTGCGTTTCTGTCGGTCGCATGTATTTCAGTCACATCAAAGATGCGACCATCCGTAAGCTCAACTGAAATTGGTCGGGCTTCTCCGATCACATGTAAATTCGTCGCGATAAGACCATCAGAGGAAATCACAAAACCTGTCCCCAGCCCAGCATCGTTTCCTCCCCTACCAACGTGGCGAATGGTTACAACGGACGGACGAACAGTCATAACGAGTTCTTCAACTGAAGGAATATTCTCCTTGGACTGATCCGCAGCATGTGGAATACCCACCACTCCAGCAAAAGAGGAGGCTACCCAAAAAACAGTAGTCTTTCGAATTATGTTGCGGCTCAAAAAAAGAGCCATCGCTGCTATGGTGTTTATGATTTCTGCATGTACGTCGGACGCCAGGAAGCTACTCGACACACGAAGAACATGGCATTGCTTGCTCATACATTCACCCGCTTCTAGAAAAGAAACATTTGAATTGGCTTAGAAGATCTTTCCAACTTCATCATCACGACAGATTTCTGCCAGAAAACTTTACCTGCATTTCCATACAAGGTATTCATTTTTTTTCTAATAAAGCACACTTTTTTCAGCGAATTCAGCATCTTACGCTCGTTCATGCTTAGGGTTTCCGTATCCACACGATGCCTGACACGGGGTGCTGTGTAAGATTAGATATCACGACGACGTGGCCTTATCGTACGTTTCAGCCCGTACCATTTATTTTTTTACCCTCAATATTATCCGAAATGCTTGTAACCATCAGACGATTGCCTGCTCACGTGTTTTCAAAGTTCATCATGTGGACCATTGGATTCTTTCTTTTTGCAACCGCGACGCTTCATGCAACCAAAGCCGCTCCTACAGAAGCATTTCATTTCCAGAAAGGTGACATTGTTGCCATTTACGGGAATGGACTTGCTGACCGAATGCAACACGCCCCGTGGGTAGAGACACTTCTACAAAATCACCTGCAGGGTATGGATGTTCGCTTCCGCAACATGAGTTTTTCAGGTGATACGGTTGACAGAAAACCACGAAGCAAGGGTTTCACTGATGATGAAGCGTACCTTCAGCACGTTGGCCCATCCGTTATCTTTATTATGTACGGGTATAACGAATCATTTGAGGGCGAGCAGGGAGAAGCTCAATACAAGCAGCAACTTGTTGAACTCGTTGAAAAATATCGGCGACTACGCAAAGAAAAAGGCTGTGACGTTCGGTTTGTCCTCTTCAGCCCTATTGCCTATGAACAAACGGGCAGCCCAAATCTTCCCGATGGCACCCAACTCAACACGAACCTAGCCATCTATACCGAAGCGACTCGGCAGGCTGCTACGGAAGCGAAAGCTACTTTTGTTGACCTCTATGGCCCAACTTCTCAGCGATTTGCAGAAGGCAAGAAGCAACTGACACACAATGGCATTCATTTAAATGAATCTGGCTACTGGGAACTTGCTGACATCATAAGTACATCACTTCTGAACAAACCGACACTGACTCAATCGAATTTAGAAACTACTTACGACGCTGTAACCAAAAAAAACTGGACATGGCACAATCGTTATCACGCGACCGACGGTAATGACGTTTGGGGATCTCGTTCGACGCTTACATTTGTTGATGGGCAAAGCAATGCTGATGTCTTGCGAAACGAACTAGTCATGCTTGATGTAATGGCAGCGAACCGTGATGAGGTCGTTTGGGCTGCTGCAAATGGACAAACAATTACGGTCGATGATAGCAACGTTCCACCACCGGTGAAGGTTATTTCTAATGTGGGGGGCGGTAGTAAAAGCTCAAGTGCTGACAAAGAAGGCAGCGTTACGTATCTCAGTCCAGAAGAAAGTGTTGCCCAAATTTCTGTACCCGAAGGCTTTGAACTGAATGTCTTTGCGTCTGAAGAAATGTTTGAAGACTTTGCAAATCCAGTGCAGCTACAAGTCGATGGAAAAGGGCGGCTCTGGGCGGCATGCTGGAACACGTATCCGAAGTGGGAGCCACTTAAGGAAATGAACGATGCCCTCGTAATTCTTGAGGACAACGATCGCGATGGTGTAGCAGACACACGGAAAATATTTGCCCATGTCCACAATCCGCTGGGTTTTGAATTCTGGGGGGGTGGTGTGGTTGTCACGTCTGGGCCCGACTTGATCTTCCTTCAAGACACCGATGGTGATGATGTAGCAGACGTTCGCTACCCGCTGCTCCAAGGCCTGGGAACTTCTGACACGCATCACGCTGCCAACAATCTGATATATGGACCGGACGGTGGAATCTACTGGCAGAGTGGTATCTTTCTTATCAACAACCACGAAACACCGTGGAAGCAAAATCTTGCCATCGGCGAATCAGGGATGTATCGATTTGACCCTCGAACATTTGCGATTACTCCGCATGCAGCAAACAAGCCAAATCCACATGGGACGAGTTTTGATTATTGGGGCTATTGCTATGCAAATGATGGCACCGGTGGCCGTTCCTATCAGGTGCGACGAGAAGGCAACGGCTTCAAAATGCACACACTATTAGAAAAAGAGTTCCGGCCTGTTGCAGCAAACGAAATATTATCTTCAGCCCATTTCCCTGAAGACATGCAACAGGATTTCCTTATTTGCAATACGATCGGCTTTCTTGGAATCCGCCAATATGACCTCGATCGTGGTGAAGGTCTTTCAGCACAGCCAACCGAGCCAAAGGAAAGCCTTAGCTACGTTGAAGTAACAAAGGATGGACGTCTTATAACCGTCAATCACCCTGCACTCAAAAACAAAAAGATTACTTCATTCAAATTAAGTGTTCCCGGAAAACAGCAAATGAATCTCTGCGAAATTGAAGTGATTTCGGAAGCTGCAGCACTCGTTCACGGAACGAGACATGTCACAAAAAATGTCAAGCTAAGCCAATCGAGTGAATACAACAAAGGCATGTATCCAGCCACATTGCTTGCCGACGGAAACAAAAAGACGTTTGCCCACACATCGATACAGATGAATCCCTGGATGAAAGGTGACTTTACCGAACCTGTTGAAATCTCAGAACTTCGAATATGGAATCGCGAAGGATTCGAAGACCGGTTTGATAATGGAAAGGTCGACTTTTTTGACAACGATACCTTAATAGCAACCGTGAACGTTGAGATTCCTAATGGCAACGGGACCGCGAGTCACGAACGTCGTTTCGGAGAAGTTTGGGGAACTCCTGTTCAAGACGTCCTCAACAGTAATGATCGAAACTTTCGGCCAACTGACGCGATTGTCGGTGAAGATGGCGCATTGTACGTAGCTGATTGGCAAAACGTCATTATCGGCCACATGCAGCACAACATTCGCGACCCAAATCGTGATCATACCCATGGGCGAATCTTTCGACTCACAGTAAAGAATCGACCGTTACAGAAACCGGTAGCTATTTCAGGCCAACCTATTGAGAATCTTCTCGAAAATCTAAAGCATCCCGTGAACGGTGTTCGTCATCGCACACGCATAGAACTGAGCGGACGTGATTCTGATGCTGTAATAGAGGCAACACAAAAATGGATGGGTAGCTTTGACCCAAATAACCAAACCGAAGCCCATCATCTTGTTGAAGCATTATGGCTACACCAACAACATAACGTCAAAAACCGGCCGCTTCTTGATATTTTGTTGAACTCCACTGTCCAGCACGCTGTCGAGGCAGCGAAAACAGTTGAACACTTTTGGACAAAAGTCGATGTCGAAATCGGTAGTGGATTTGCGGCACCAGCAGAGAGTGATTTCGTCAAATTCGAGATACCAAAGCATCTCAATCGCAAAGATCGTAAGACGTATAAAATTGGGGCCGAAATTTATCAGCGTGAAGCCCACTGCAGCACGTGTCATCTAACTCACGGAAAGGGGAATGGCATTATCTATCCATCCCTTGTTAATAGTCCGTGGGTAAATGGCAGTGAAGAAAGGCTGATTAAGGCAACACTTCACGGCATGTGGGGGCCCATGGAAGTACATGGAAAAAAATACGATCCGGCTCGGGGTGTCCCTCCTATGACAGCCTTCAGGAATCTTCTCAATGATGAAGAACTGGCTGCTGTTTTGACATTTGTGCGGAACACGTGGGGCAACGAGGCAACTACAGTTTCACCAGAGACCGTCAAGCAGATTCGATCGGCGACATCTGATCAAACAACCTTCTGGAAGCCTGCTGAACTTTTGGCTGACCATCCACTTGAACCAGAATTAGTAGCTGCCGCTCAATCAGAGCAACAGGTTTTTTCAAATATCGCACTTGAAAAAACATTACTTGCGACACCTGCTGATGAGCTTGCACGCACCGCAATGAAGCAAGGCAACACCAAACGGGGGAAAAACATTTTTTATAAGTCGGCTGCAGCATGCGCAACCTGTCATCATCCACCAAAGGGCGGGATCCGCCTTGGTCCAGACCTGCAGGAGCTCAAGACAAAACGGACCCCAGAGCAACTTGTTGAGTCACTACTCTACCCTTCCAAATTGATTGACAAGGATTACGTACAAGTAACCGTTATTACAAACGATGGGAAACAGCAGACCGGAATAAGAGAGTCTGAGAACGACAAAGAAATTCTACTACGAAATCTTGCTCAGCCAAAACCAGTGTCTATCCAAAAAGATGACATTGATGAAATCTTTGAGTCGCCTATCTCACTGATGCCAGAGAATCTTGTCCGGCAGCTTAAAAACAGGCAAGAATTCAACGATTTGATGCGGTATGTCCTCGAAGTTCGTAAACGGTAGTTTGGCTGCCTGTTATTTCAAATGCCGGAGGTGGGACTTGAACCCACACGCCCTTGCGGGCAACGGATTTTGAATCCGTCGCGTCTGCCATTCCGCCACTCCGGCTGATATACCGAAGATTACGCCACAGCAGCCTGTTTTGCTAGCAGCGGTCTCGCTGCCGCAGCAGGACGTCTGCTAGGGTTTTCCCCATGGATGTTTATGTATACGAAGATTCTGTTGTCCCTACCCTCGGACCGCTTATCACGGCGCGGCCGGCATGTGATATCACAATTGGCACAATCGCTCTCTATGAGATGCTCACTCAGCTTGGTGACGTTCAACGCCTTTTGCGACCATATCTGCAGCACTACGTCAACAGCCTAGGCACTGATCGAATACCTCATTGGGGGTCCGTCACGACATCAAAGTGCTCTCTTCAGAAACCCGTAGAGGGGTATGTGCTTTTTGTGAACGCCCGCCTTGTACCAAGTAGAACAAACCTGTCTACGCTCAAGGAACTGATTGACAGAAAACAAAGTGGTAGAATTCTTGCTGGAGAAACATTAGCTGCCGCGCTCATTGAGCAACGAAATAACGAAGTCCTTCTAGAAACTTTTGTATCAGGAAAAGATTCTTCTGAAGGACTTGTTGAGGAAATAAAAGCACCTCTTATTGATTCTGAACTTCAACTGATTCAGTCTCCACAAGATTTTCTTACAGCCCATGAGAATTCTATCGACGACATGGTGGCCCTGGCCATTGACTCTGGACAATACATCGAATCACGACCTGGGCTTTTTCTAAAAAGAAAAGGTGATTCAGCTACCTCAACAGTCATTGATGATTTCGTATCGATTCGATCTGGCCCTGTTCTTATTGATGAAGATGTGAATGTTGGGCCATTCTGTTGCCTTGATGGCCCATTAAAAATTTGCTCGGGTACAAGAATTCATCCTCACTCCTGGCTGGGTCCAGCTACTGTTGTTGGTCGAGACTGTCGCCTTGCGGGAGAAGTAACTGCTTCAGTCATCGAATCTTTTTCTAATAAGGCGCATAACGGGTTTCTTGGCCACAGTCACCTTGGCAGTTGGGTTAACCTTGGTGCAGGAACTATCACGAGCAATCTTAAGGTGAGCTATGGCGCCATCCGGCTCAACCTGAGTCGCAATGAAATTCTTCAGACAGACCGACAGTTCTTTGGAACACTTTGTGGCGATTTCTCAAAAACTGCAATCCATACCTCTCTACCATGTGGTGCACTCATTGGTGCGGCTGCGACCCTGGCGGGCAGGCCAGCCGCTTTCGTGCCATCACTCTGCTCACAACTTGGAAACGAGTCTCCGGAGACAACCGCAACCGTTGAACAGGTCGTGACTGCTCTTGGTAGAATGATGAGTCGTCGTGGTATCCAACCCCACCCAGCAGACAGCGACCTTATTACAGCTATTTCCGAATTATCGAAGCCTGACTCATAGTGACTGCCTCCGCCAACTTGATATCAATCGAAGCAGGTGCCTTCCGTTGTGAATCTGTGATTTTAAACATTCTCTGTTAGGGTAATACCCAGGCGTGCGGTTTCTACATAAGCCTTTTTCCATCTCCTACCTTATTTCCTTCCGTTGCAGAAAGGAATCGTTGTGACGCAGCAAGTTAGTTATGCGAAAGAATCGTTCGATCTCTCCTTCGAGTTATTTCCCCCAAAAACGGCTGAATCTGAGGCCATGCTTTGGCAAACCGTCGATGAGCTGATGGGGTTTGATCCTACGCTCATAACCTGCACCTACGGAGCCGGAGGTTCGACCCAGACAAAGACTCTTGAGGTATTGGATGGTGTTCTCGTGCGATACCCAACTGTTGCTGTTGCAAGCCATCTTACCTGCGTTGGCCGAACGACGGATCAGCTGAGAGAATACCTCCGAGAAGCTCAACAAAGGGGGGTGACTTCAATTGTCGCATTGCGCGGCGATCCGCCACAGGGCGAGACTACTTTTACTCCAATCGCCAATGGCCTTCATTATGCTGTCGAGTTGGTAGCTCTTATTAAACAAGAGTTTCCTGAATTAAGAATTCTGGTTGCTGGCTATCCAGAAACCCATCAGGAAGCAGTCAGCCCTGAAGTTGATCTTGAACACCTGAAAGAGAAATGCAACGCAGGTGGTGATACGGTTGTAACGCAATTGTTCTATGACAACACCGACTTTTTCCGGTTCCGAGATCGCTGTTCTTCAATTGGTATCACCAAACCAATTATCCCAGGGCTGATGCCCGTTACAAATTTCAAACAGATCAAGCGAATTGCAACTCTGTGCAAAGCTCGACTACCAAATAGTTTTACACACGCACTCGAAAAAGCTGGTGATGATGCCGATGCACAATTTGAAGCGGGTGTAGACTATGCATCAAAACAGGCTGAAGAATTACTCTCTAATGGTATACCTGGCATGCACTTGTATGTTCTCAACAAGTCTCCTGCCGCAATACGTGTTCTTGAACAGGTCGGTATGACAAGGCCCTGAAAAAAGCTCTACGATTGGGCCTGCCGGGGCGGAAGATCATTGTCCATACTGCTGATGTAGCTTCGTAAACGCTGGAGTTCATCGCTCACATGACGTAACTTCAGCATGTTTTCAACTCGTTTCACCAACTCAATTTTATTCACCGGCTTTGAAAGAAAATCGTCTGTGCCGGCCTCTACTGCACGTTCGATATCACCAAGTTCCCCAAGTGCCGTCACCATCAAAACCATAATATGTCGAGTCGTCGGGTCTGCTTTGAGTTGCTGACACACTTCAAAGCCGGATAATTTTGGCATCATAATGTCGAGAAGAATGATATCCGGCTTGAATGATGCGACTCTTTCTAAGGTATCAGAGCCATCAACTGCTGTCGCAATTTCGCAGTCAACATCAGCCAGGTATACCTCAAGAAGCTCACGATTTGGCTCGTTGTCATCCGCAATAAGAATCCGGCTCGTTGCGGTGGACGATGAATCACTATTGTTTTTTTGCATAGAAATAAACGCGTGTTCAAAAGCTTTGTTGTACTGCAGATAGAGTATCAGGGAAGCTGAAAAATTGATTGGCTTTTTACGATTGCAAACTCTTCTGGAAATGTATGGAAAGCTTGTATCAGAAGGCTACTTGTCCGAGTTTCGACATTCACCCAACTAATAGCCCCAATGCCGAGACGTCCACCAGATTCAAACCGATGAAATAAACCTTGTGAAATGCCATCGGCTGATAATTCCTGCTGAAATGTCCAAAATACATCCGGACGCACCCGCTCCAGCTGGAAACTCGTTTCATAACAGACGCCGTTTGCGCACTCCAGAGAGTCCGTACGTTCCCCCTGAATAGGATGAGAGAGGAGCTGCCTCTTTTTAGGAAGAGGCTGTTGATCTGAGGTGGCAACCTCCACCAGGGTCAAACTACCGCTATTCCATGAAACCGTGTGCCCACTCCCGGTTATTGCAATCTCGGCCTGAAAATTACCTCGTTCGACATATCGCACTGCATGTCGCTGGAAGAGTTCCGGATGCAAGGAACGACCGTAAAGCCGAAAAACCAAGTCAGTGACACTAGGACGGGCTGAAATCAACGCTATATACCTCCACAGAGCATTTCACCAGCAAATCCATTGATGACCTCGTGCCCTGTAGGAAACAGTATATCGGCTTCCGACGACTGCTCCTACCGATTGGCAAAAAGCAGTTCCACAGATTTCCCAAGAAGCCATACTGCGGGGGTTGTTTGGCCCGGAAGAGCACTCAATAGCCAATAAAAACATGGCACTTTCACTCCCTCACCCGGGACACGTTCAGGTGGAAAAAGTAGACCAGTTAAAAAGCCGATCCCACACACAACACGGCTCGAATAGAGACCCAAAAATTCAATTTTAGCTTATTTTTTGAGATACTCCCGAGACCGTGCCGACGCCTCAAAAAAATTATTTCAATAGTGGTAGAAATTTTTGATGAAGAATATTTCTGAACCATGCGACCCGCATCAGTGATAACTTGCGGACAAGCGAGACAGTGCTTGACAGGATCAAACAACGACACAGAATGCACATGTGATGGAAATTATTCATCACGCTGTAATGACAAATGAATCTCATTGATTTCAAGGAAATTTTTGTCTCAGACAATTACAAGAGTTTTCATTTTCAGGTAGTCTTGTTTGGCTACGAATGTATTAAAAATCAGGGGGGGAGATTTTAACGAGCTGGTCGCATTATTTATTCATTGACTGAACTCGTTCATGATGTACAACTTCGAGGAATCCAAGGGGGGCGGCGACGTGAGGGATCGACAGTCGACGGGTTCACCTGTGGCTTGGATGTCCCCCCCGTCTTCGAGGTATATTTTATTTCCTGATCGTTTCGTACTTGCATGCTTCTCTGGAGCTGGTCGTAGACCGTATTGGAATACTGCCTACAGCATTCAAGCTGGAACTGTTTCTAACAACATGAATGCAGGGAAGGACCTAGGTGTGCTTCTTACTCAATTGGCCTGCTTTTGGTGACCTTTTTGGGCCCATGTAACGGTATGAGGATACGTAATGGTCCTTCAATCCAATCGTCAAAAGGTAGCGCGCTGCCTCATTGGTTGTGGGGCAAATGTAGGTGCCCGACGAGAACAGCTTGACCAGGCAATCGACATGCTTCGATTTATGCCAGGTATTCAGCTCATGCATGTCAGTCAGTTTTTAGAAACAAGACCTGTGGGTGGCCCACCTGGACAACCTCCCTATTTAAATGCCGCTTGCCTCATTGAAACAACCTTTGAGCCCATTGAAGTACTCGACATGCTTTTGGCTGTCGAAAACACGCTGCAACGTTCTCGGGAAACACGGTGGGGCCCACGAACTATTGATCTGGATTTACTGATCTACGATGACTGCGTTCTGAAGACCGAACGTCTTCAGGTTCCACATCCACGCATGACAACGCGACGGTTTGTTCTTGAGCCAGCAGCTGAAATTGCCGCCGACTTGGAACATCCAGTGTCCCGGTGCTCAATTCATGAACTTCTTGAGAATATCTCGCAACGTCACCTCCACGTCGCCGTGGTGGGTGTTCCGGGAAGTGGCGCTCCGGAAATTGCTGATGCGGTAGCCGATGTGACACTTTCGAGGTTGATTCATGCACCTGCTCCTCTTCCGATAGCTGGCTGGGGGGCGCTATCTACGAAGCAGGTATCAACAAAAGAGCCTACTGAGCAGCTACTCCTATTATCTCAGAAATACGCAGATCCTCTCTTGAAGGCCAATTGGCCTGATGGTCCACATGGCACCGTCACTGATTATTGGATTGAGTCCATTCGGTTAGCCGCAGAAAACAACTCTGCAATTGATACGAACAAACAATTCGAGAACGCCTTTGCATCAATCAGCCAAAAAACAGTCACACCGCATGTCGTATTACTGCTCAATGTGAATCGCCAAACGCTATCAGAGAGAATTGCCTATCGGGCTCATGCCGCACAACAGAGTGACGTCTTTGCTGATCTAGTTGCGGTGCAAACAATGACGACTTCTGATCAAGGAATTGCAACATTGCTCTCTTTGCAGGAGCACCTTATAGATTGCCTACTCAGTACTCAGGGCAGACAATGCCGTCCGAAAGCAGTCATACAACTTGACTCCGATGATCTTGGAAAGGCTGCGCTTGATGCCGTTGCCGCCATTGAGGGCATCTCGTAACTATGTCGACGCCACTGGTTATTCGTGATCGTAATACAATGCGAAACCTGATTCTCACGAATCAAACAATGGGGCGGCGCATCGGCTTTGTTCCTACAATGGGCAGCCTTCATGCGGGACACACATCATTAGTTGATCGTGCAATGGCTGAATGTGACGACGTTGTGACCTCAATTTTTGTGAATCCAAGTCAATTCGGACCACAGGAAGATTTTGAGCGATACCCAAGAGATTTTGATGCTGATTTCAATCTATTGGCTCAGCATGACGTTCGCTGGATTTTCGCGCCTGACGTTCATGAGATGTATCCACCTGGTGATTCAACTCGTATTGAAATCTCTGGACCCGCTGAGCCCTACGAGGGGCAGTTGAGGCCCGGCCATTTTTCTGGCGTCGCAACAATAGTTTTCCGGCTTCTTCAGAGTACACCAGCGAATACTGTCTATTTTGGTGCGAAGGATTGGCAGCAGGTTCTGGTAGTTCGACAAATGGTGCGCGACCTTGGGCTCGACGTAGAGGTTATGACATGCCCAATAGTCCGTGACAAAGATGGCCTGGCGCTGAGTTCGCGGAATGCATACTTGAGTGAATCGGAGAGGACGCGTGCCCAAACTATTTACGCTGCACTTCAACAAGCAGAAGAAAACTGGTGCCGTGGTTTGGCAATCGATAAGATAGAGCTGAAGGTAAGAGACATGCTGTCAGCACGAGAGATCCGGATTGACTACGCTGATATTGTTCACGATGAATCTTTGAGAAAGATTTCTGAAGTGAGTCGCAACACCCCTGCAATTTTTCTCATCGCCTGCCACGTTGGCTCAACACGACTGATTGATAACATTCTCCTGCCATCACAGACGTAATCTTTGTGCGCACAACACTTTTCTACATACCTACAGAACTCTCCCTCGGTTCAGCATTCTTGCCGCTCTTTGGATGGGGTGCTTTCTTTTTTGTATGGCTGTTTCTCGGCACCACGGCATTTGTGCTCACCAGTCGACAAAAAGGTTGCCAGGAGGCCATCAATTTACTCCTCCTACCATTGGCAATAAGTGGTGCTGTGATTGTTTGGGGGCTGCCTGCACTGGACGATGGCCATGGGATTCCTGTGCGCGGATATGGAACGATGCTCATCGCCGCGGCGGCGGCTGGCACATGGCTGTCGATTATCCGCGGACGAAAAGTGGGTATTGATGCTGACTCAATTATTGCCCTCGGGCTTGAAGTTTTTCTTGCTGGAATTATCGGCGCGCGAATATTTTTTGTTATTGAATATCATGAACAGTTTTTTTCTCCTGACAAAAACCTGATCCAATCGTTTCTTGCGATCATCAACATTCCTGCGGGTGGGCTTGTCGTTTTCGGGGCCTTGCCTACGGCATCATTGGCAGCATGGCTGTTTGCGAGGAGAAGAAATATTCCAATTACTCAGCTTGCTGACTGCATTGCTCCGGGCCTCCTCATAGGTCTCTCACTCGGCAGACTCGGCTGTTTTTTAAATGGGTGCTGCTACGGCGGGCCCTGTGAACTCCCATGGGCCATGCAGTTCCCGGCTGGAAGTCCGCCATGGTTTGATCAGGTCAGTCGAGGATTGATTCCAGGCCCTGGTATTGATGGAAGCACCGTGCCTACGCTTCCAATTCACCCAACACAACTTTACGCAGCACTTGATGCAGCTATCTTGGCAGTACTGGCTGTTGCTTTTACACCGTTCGCGCGCCGGAATGGTGAGGTGTTTGCCCTGGTTGTCACTCTCCATCCGATTTCACGGATTCTGCTTGAGGAAATTCGTATCGATGAACCACCCGCCCTTGGAACACCACTCTCAATATCTCAATTGATGTCAGTCGTGATTCTGGGCTGTGCGATGGTGTTCTGGTGGTGGATTTCAACGCAACCACAACAGGCAGCTAGAGACAACGTGTAAGGAACATTGAGTGTGACTCTTCAGAAACCTAAGAAGCCTGTTACCGACCCGCCTGTCGTACGGCTCCGATGTCGAGAAGATGGACCGCTTGTTGTTGAATTACCGGAGGCTATCGATGGGGTCCCTTCAGTCACCGTACAAATCACCGATCACCACCGAGAGGCATTTACACTCCCCACGAACAAATCAGTTCTTGCACTGTGTCGTTGTGGAAAATCCGCAAACCGCCCATTTTGTGATGGGAGTCACAAAACTTGTGAATTTCGTGCAAGTGAAACTGCTAGCTAACCACGTTTCCCTTCGAGCCGAAAAACGAGCCAAATACGCGCTCTGAACCACGCAGAAGGGGGGCGTTTTAACGGCTCTTCCGAGTACCAAGGCTCTTCCGAACAGGAAAACCTTGCCTAGAAGACGACTCAGACCGAGTCCCTCAGGAAAAAAACAAGCCATTTACGGTGGAAAGATATAGACTCTGAAGAAGAACATGGTTAATTTTTCATCGTGTCCGTCAGTTCGTTCAGTACTCATACGGTTCAATTGACTGACGCATTGCTTCATCAACCGCCATCCAAGCCGTCAGGCTGGTGATGGCGGCGAATGAATACCGACCGTCGTCATTCCCAGTATTGTCCCCTCAATAGGTTCACTTGAGCCCATATGTCTCAACGACCCGGATTTTACGAGCGATACAGCGTTTGGATTCTCGCTATCCTTGTCTTTTTGCTTCCCATGGTGGTTGTGGGCGCTATCAAGGCCAAAGGCAATAATCGTAATGACGTAAAGGGATGGCTGCCTCTGGAGTACCCAGAGACCAAGACGTATCGCTTCTTTCGTGAGAATTTCCAGGGTGAAGAATTCATTCTCGTGAGCTGGGATGGCTGCACGATGGATGATCCACGGCTTGAACTACTAGCCAGGAAGTTGCTGCCGCCTCCTGAAGAGGCCTCCCGAATTAGTCGAACAATCTTTTTCAAAACAGCTCAGACTGGCCCCCGGGCTGTTGAGCAGATGACTGAAGAGCCGCTCAATCTTGATCCTGAAGAAGCGGTAGACAGGCTCACTGGTGCACTTATCGGTGATATCGATTCACCTGATAACCAGACCGCCGAAGATGACAGTACTGACACTTTGACAGAGGCAGAATTAGATGACCTTCAAACGTGTCTTGTCCTGACGCTGTCCGATGCAGCTCGAGCAAACCTCCATGGTGCAATTGACACAATAAAAATTGTTGCGGTCGAAGAGTGTGGTATTCCGGAAGAAACGATCCACATGGGTGGGCCACCCGTTGACAATGTATCAATTGATCGCGCGGGGCAGACCAGTGTCACGCTACTCTTTGGCCTTTCGCTTGTTGTTGGCTTCTTTGTTAGCTGGTGGAGCCTCAAAAGCAAAATGCTCGTCGGGCTTGTACTTGCTTCGGGCGTTTACAGCATGTTCGCGAGTCTTGCGATCGTGTGGTATTCAGGATATCCCGTTGATGCCATCCTGCTCACGATGCCCTCTCTTGTCTACGTTGCAACAACGAGTGGTGCAATCCACCTTGCCAACTATTACCGCGATCAGTTGGCTGAAACAGGAGTGCTTAAGGGGGCTGCTGGTGCTTCGGTACGTCATGCCCTCCTACCACTTTCTTTAGCTACGGGTACCACAGCCGTAGGACTGGCGACACTCGCTGTGAGTGTACTTGTACCGATCAAAATGTTTGGCATCTTTTCAGCAATCGGTGTTGTTGTGAGTTTCATCATTTTGATTACGTTGATACCTGCGTGCCTTGAACTTTTCCCACCAAAACTTCGTCTCGGTGCAGCAGGCAGTGAAGAAGACGGTGACTCGTGGCGTCCTATTGAAGAGAGTCCGTGGTGGGGTGTTGGTGAATGGATCACACGACACAACGTTTCAGTCGCCACAATTTGTCTCCTCGTCATGGCAGGCATTGGCTATGGCATGACCCGTGTAGAAAGTAGCGTTCAGCTCATGAGGCTATTTTCGCCTCAGGCTCGAATTCGACAGGACTATCGTTGGCTTGAGAAAAAACTTGGGCCACTCGTTCCAATGGAAATACTCATTCGCTGTGATCAAGAAAAGTGTGATCTCAATTTCCTGGAACGAATGGAACTCGTAGATGAAATACAGCGGGAGATTGGTGAACTCGGTGAGGTAGGTAGTTCTCTCTCGACCGTCACCTTTGGCCGGAGTCTTGACGTCGGTGGTGGCGGAATTGGTGGCGCTGCAGGCCGTGTATTCGGCCTGAATGCGCGAACACGACGGAGCGTTCTCAACAGAAGACTTGTCGCCCATCGTGATGAATTTCTTGATGGTGACTATCTGCGTGAAGCAAAGGTAGTAAGTGACGAAGGAACTCGTGATCAGGAACTGTGGAGAATTAGTGCTCGTGTCAGTGCGACTAAAGAAGTCGACTACGCGGAGTTCAAGCGTGACCTCCAGTCAAAAATCGACCCGATTCTGGCCAGCTACAAATCTGACGGCACGCACGGAATTTCTGTCGACTACACTGGTCTTGTACCACTGGTCTACAAAGCACAACATTCCTTGCTCGACGGGCTTATTGCTGGCTTCATTAGTGACTTTGCAATAATTGTTCTGGTCATGGTGCTTCTTTGCCGGGCTGCCTCCGCGGGGCTCGTGCTTCTACTTCCTGCTGCCTTTCCTGCTGTTGTTGTCTTCGGAGGAATGGGTTGGGGGAATGCGCTTCTAAAGAGTTTCGGAACAGGAAACCTTCTTATCGATATCGGCACCGTAATGGCTCCTTGCGTTGCACTCGGTGTTACCGTTGACGATGTTGTTCATTTCATGCTTTGGTTCAGACGTGGTATTTCTGATGGTATGGACCGTAAACAAGCAACTATGCTGGCCTACAAAGGGTGTGCTCGAGCGATGTATCAAAGCTGGGGTGTCATTGGTATTGGCCTGTCAGTCTTTTCGCTCTCACCGTTTGGGCCGACACAGCGATTCGGTCATATGATGCTCGCCATGCTCACTGTTGCATTGGTTGGAAACCTTGTGTTGCTTCCAGCACTCTTGGCCGGGCCACTTGGTGATATTTTTGGATGGAGTGTACTTCGTCTGAATCGCAAAAGGTCAGAAAAGCAGGATCAACGCCGGGTGAGGACTGAGGCTGGAACAGATGCTCTTCCACAGCCTCACGTGTTGCCTGAACCGGCGACGAAGCAGGTTGTTCATGCCTGAGAATGACGTGGCTTCAGGGGCACTTTCAGAGGCCACTGTCTTTATTAAGCCAAAGCGTGCTCGCCCATTTTTCGGCCGTCATCCATGGGTCCTTGATTCGGCGGTGCTGCGTGTTCACGGTGAACCCACTGATGGAGCCGTGGTCGATGTTGTGACGCACGATGGCAACTTCATTGCCCGAGGCCTATGGAATGCATCAAGCCGAATTCGTGTTCGATTGTATTCCTTTGTACAGGACCAAGCTCTTGATGAAGTATTCTGGAATGCTCGTATCGAAAATGCAGTTGGCTTACGACAACAACTCGGCCTTCTTTCCAAAAAGACTGGCTGCCGGCTCATAAACAGTGAAGGCGATAGTCTCTCTGGCATCATTGTCGATCAATATGGCTCCTACCTCGCTTTACAAGTGACAGCCCTCGCAATGGCTGAACGGATCGACATGATCTGCGATAGCCTTGAACGCCTTGTACAACCAAAAGGTATCTTGCTTCGTGGCGCCGAACGAGGGCTGGGGAAACTTGAGGGGCTTCATTTGCCTGATCGACTGCTCCGTGGTGAATCACCTGTTGGACCAATCTTTGTTGAGGAACATGGCCTTCGCTTTGGTGTCGATCTTACCGAGGGACAAAAGACTGGCTATTACCTGGATCAAAAAGAAAACCGACAAGCTGCAGCGGCCTATGCTGCCGGGCGGCGAGTCCTTGATATGTTCTGCTACTCCGGAGGTTTTGGAGTAGCGAGTGCCGTTTCTGGAAAAGCTAGTTCAGTTCTTTCTGTTGATTCAAGCATCAAAGCGATTTCACTGGTACGGGCAAATGCAGAACTTAACAATGCAACAACAATGACGGTTGAGCAGGCCGATGCATTTGAAAAGCTCGCTTCTCTTGAAGAAGAGAATGCACAGTTTGGCATGGTCGTACTTGATCCACCAAAGTTTGCCCGCAGTCGAGCATCTGCCTCTGACGCGCTTCGAGCATATCACCGAATAAATCGTCTTGGTGTCGATCTCCTTGAACCTGGTGGAGTTCTGGTAACGTGCAGTTGTTCTGGAGCGATCGCCCGTGATGACTTTCTCATGATGCTTTCAGCAGTAGCCCAACGAAGCGGTCGAACACTACAGCTTCTCGAGTACCGCGGCGCTGCTCCTGACCACCCGGTCAACCTCCACTGCCTGGAGGGTGAATATTTAAAGTGCGTTATCGCTCGAGTGCACTAAGACAGGACAGTGACGTCCTACGTGACTTCAAACCTTCTTGATCCTGGTAAACTCGTCGATCGTAACGGTCGTTAACTCCCCGTCATCTCTGGCAAGGATGAGCACATCACTATAAACCTTGTCGTCGGCATTTCGCCGAAAATGAAGTCCGTGCCGACGCCGCTCCCGCCGCAATACCTTTCCGACAGTAGTCGTACTCCACGTGGCACTTGAGCCAACAGTCACGCCATGGATTACCTCGACCCGATCTCCAGGCTTCAGGCCGTCATACACTTCACGTAATTCCTGCTCTGCTGTATTCATACTCGTAACCCTAGCTGGTAGTAGCACGGACCGGACCATTTCATGTCGGTCCTGTTCATCAGAATCTACCGAATTGAATCAAACTTCTTTTGAATCAATCCATTTCATCATCTTCCTCAAATGGCGACCCGTTTCAGTCAACTTATGTTCCCGTTCACGACGACGCGTTGCCTTGAACATGGCGGCTCCGGCTCGATTTTCAAGAATCCAGTCTCTTGCGAATTCACCAGCTTGAATCTCTTCAAGAATCTTCTTCATTTCAGCTCGTGTTTCATCAGTAATCACACGATTTCCTCGAGTGTAGTCACCGTATTCTGCTGTATTGGAAACACTGTATCTCATGTATTCCAAACCACCCTGATAAAGAAGATCGACGATTAATTTCATCTCGTGAAGACACTCAAAATACGCCATCTCAGGCTGATAGCCTGCTTCTACCAATGTATCAAAGCCAGCTTTAATCAGTTCTGATACACCTCCACAGAGAACCGCCTGTTCACCGAACAGATCGGTTTCAGTTTCTTCCGCGATGGTCGTCTCTATAACACCACCACGAGTGCCGCCAACGCCTTTCGCATAGGCCAGCCCAATCTTTTTTGTCTCTTCTGAAGCTCCTTCACCGAGTGCAATAAGACAGGGAACACCACCACCTTTTTCGTACTCACTTCGAACCAGATGACCAGGGCCTTTCGGCGCAACCAGCAGAATATCATGGCCGGGAGGAGGTTCAACTTGATTGAAGTGAAAATTAAATCCATGACTCGCCATAAGAACCGCACCGGCCTTAAGGTTTGGCTTAATTGAGGTCTTGTAGACATCACCCTGCAACTCATCTGGCAAAAGAATATTTACAACATCTGCCTGCTTCACTGCCTCTTCCACAGAGAGTGGATCAAAGCCATGACTTTTGGCGAGATCGAAATTCGGTCCACCGGGACGTTGTGCAACAACGACGTTTAGGCCACTGTCACGAAGATTCTGTGCCTGAGCATGACCCTGACTTCCATAACCAATGACGGCTATTGTTTTGCCTGAGAGAACGGCCAAATCGGCATCAGAATCGTAATAAATTGTGGCTGGCACGGGGGGCTCCTTTTGAACCAGAGTAAAATCGAAAGTTTAGTTTGTACGGTATTTGTGACATCTAAGAACCCTCATTCTTCGATGACGAGCAGGTTCTTAAGATACATTAACTGGCGTCCGCTGACTCCGTATCGGACTGGTCGCAACTTGGGCTACTACCTCGGACCATTGCAATCCTGCCTGTTCGAACCAACTCAAGAATGCCCAATGGACGAATCATATCGACAAAGGCTTCAATTTTATTTTCAGTCCCAGAAATCTCAACAATTACGCTGTCAGCAGCAACGTCAACAACTCGTCCACGAAATATTTCTGCCAAACCCCTGACGTTCGAGCGATCCTGTCCAGCCGAAGCAGATACTTTTACAAGCATCAGATCGCGTTCGACATAATTTCTTGAACTTATGTCATCAACGCTCACCACTGTGACAATTTTTTCAAGTTGCCGCCGAACCTGTTCCTGAACTCTATTGTCACCTCGCAGCACAAAAGTCATTCGCGAAAAACCGGGATTATCAGTCTCCCCAACTGCAAGGCTATCAATGTTATAGCCACGGGAAGCAAGCATTCCCGAGATGTGGGCAAGTACACCAGGAACATTCTGAACGGTTGCAGAAAGAACGTGTCGCATCAGCATGGCCTCAGCCTGGGAGTGCCATGCCGGCCTGCTGGCGTCTACCCTACGGGTGAAAATTGAGTATTTGACCGAATTGCTCAGTCTAATTTCGATCATAGGCCGAATTCAAGCCACTTCCTTCATGAAAGCGTGCCGTCTGGAACTCAGCCAAAGCTCTAATGGATTGACAAATGACAGAAAACACCGATATTTGCAGTACTCGCCGGATTTCATTATTGAATTTTGGCCAGTCGTACCACCCAATGCTGGTGTACGGATTTCTCAGATACCAACAGAAAGTGAACCTCTTACCGTGTCGAATGTCCTCGCTCAAGAATTAATCGAAGCTGGTGTCCACTTTGGCCATCGCTCGAGTCGCTGGAATCCAAAAATGCGGCCCTACATATTTGGCCGCAAAAACCTTATTCACATCATTGACGTCCGCGAAACAATTCGTGGTCTTTTACGTGGTAAGAAGTACCTGAAGCAAGTTGCTGCAACAGGCAGCCTTGTTTTGTTCGTTGGAACAAAACGACAAGGACAAGAAGCCATTGCACGTGAAGCCAATCGCTGTGGAATGCCCTACGTAAGTGAGCGATGGCTTGGTGGCACACTGACTAATTTCCGAACGATTCGTAATCGATTGGCTCGGCTTGAGGAACTGGAGGAATTACTTCCTTCTGATGCCTTCCATAACTATTCCAAGAAAATGCAGTCTTCGTTGCGACGAGAGCACAGAAAAATGCTCCGTAATCTTGGTGGTATTCGCACACTTTCCCGACTACCAGAATGTCTGGTTATCTTTGATCCAAAGAAAGAAAAGAACGCGATCAATGAAGCTCGAAAGATGGGAATCACGACCGTCGCTCTTATTGATACCGATTGCGACCCGGACGTCGTTGATCTTCCTATTCCTGGTAATGATGATTCCATTCGCTCAATCGAACTCGTCGCTTCTCGGCTGGCTGATGCCATCCTCGAAGGCAAGGCGGACGTCGCGGAGAAAAAACAGTCAAAGGATGAGGGTGCCAGTTCGGAAACCAAACCTGCGAAGCCTGCACCAAAAGCTCGCGGGAATGTCACACCACCTTCTCCAAATCCTGCAAAAACCTGACCCACGAGACCGCGTAACCGGTCTTGTGCTTTTGTAGCTACAAGAGGACGTGTGTACTCGGTTCCGAACGTCACACCACACTCCTTCGACGAGTCGACTCATTTTGCTTTTCAACACAATCTCTCACACGACATGAGGACTTAAGAATAATGGCAGCAGTCACAGCCGCCGCAGTAATGGCACTGCGAGAAAAAACCGGTTTACCAATGATGGAGTGCAAAAAAGCACTTACTGAATGTGGTGGCGATACAGAACAAGCCGTTGAATGGCTGAGAAAACAAGGCGTCAAAACGCAAGCGATGCGAGCTGATCGTGAAACTTCGATGGGCCGGCTTGCCATCTATACTGACCTTGAAAAGGGTGTTGGGACTCTTGTCGAACTAAAATGTGAAAGTGCACCAGTAGCGGGCAGTCCTGATTTCATGGATTTCGTGAATGATATAGCGAAGACACTTGCTCTTGGATCTGGTGCCAATTCGCCAGAAGAACTCCTGGCCCAAAAAAGCCAAGCGCATCCTGATAAGACCCTTGGAGAGATCAAGGACGATCTATTCAATCGAATGCGAGAAGTTTTTGAACTCTCTCGAATCTGCCGTATCGATGCTCCCTGTGGCGGATACGCCCATCATGATGGCTCAAAGGCAGCTCTTGTTGAGATCGCTGGTGAAACGGCTGGCCCACAAGCAGCAGAAGTTGCGAAGGACGTAGCAATGCATATTGTGGCACTCTCGCCGAAAGCGATTGTTAAAGAGGATCTGGATCAAGCAGTTGTTGATAAAGAACGTGAGATTCTGACAGAGGCTGCAAAGCAGGAAGGGAAGCCAGAAAATATCATTCATAAAATGATTGAGGGCCGGCTTCGCAATTTCTTCAGCCAGTGTGTGCTCCTTGAGCAGCCTTTCGTAAAAGACGACAAACAGAGCGTTGGCAAACTCTTGAAGAGTGCTGGCCTGAGCGTCAAACGAATGGAACATTGGAAAATCGGCAGTGGAGATTAATGTGTCGAGCGAATAGAAACGTGGCTCAACGTTTGATCTACCTCAACTTCCCCTCGGTTCTGAACATCCATTCAAAGTAAACTACATTTCATGCCATCTGCTCCTTACCGTCGAGTGCTCTTAAAGCTTTCAGGAGAAAGCTTCTCTCATGCTGGTGAACGTGGTATTGCGATGGAAGAAGTTCTTCATATCGCGAACCAGACCGTTCAGGCGGCTGCTCGTGGAACACAACTGGCCGTTGTCATCGGTGGTGGCAACATTCTTCGAGGCGCTTCCTTCACTGCAGGGAACAGTGGTGTCCAGGAAGCAACAGCTCACTACATGGGCATGCTAGCAACCGTGATTAATGGCTTGGCACTGCAAGATGCAATCGAAACACTCGGTGTCGAAACTCGCTTGATGACTGCTATTCGAATGGACGGAGTTGCCGAACCATACATTCGCCGCAGAGCCCGCCATCATCTCGACAAAGGTATCATTGTCATTCTGGCAGCAGGCACTGGGAGTCCATTTGTGACGACTGACACAGCCGCGGCTCAGCGTGCACTTGAACTGGAAGCGGATATCTTAATGAAAGCGACGCGTGTCGATGGAGTTTATTCAGATGACCCTGAGAAAAACCCTCATGCAGTCCTTTATCGCGATCTTACTTTTCAACAAGTTCGAGAACAGAATCTAAGAGTTATGGATGCAACTGCAATCTCACAATGCATGGAACACGACATGCCTATTCTCGTATTTAATTATCGTAAGGATGGCAATATTGAGCGAGCAGTTGCCGGTGAAAAGTGTGGCACGCTGGTAAGCAGCCGTGCCGAGGCTGCTTCGAGTTAGCAAAAGCTTGCTTGCTGGTGGCAGGAGGGTGACAATCCGTGTCAACAAAAGGCCGTTTATAGAACCAGTTCGTCTTGTTTTGGGGTAAGGAGAAAAGAAAATGGCAGCTGATGAAATTCTTCTTGGTGCAGAAGAACGGATGGAGAAAGCAGTCGATGTCTTTCGGAACTCACTCACTGGAATTCGTACCGGCCGTGCGAATCCAGGGCTCGTCGATTCATTACGAGCTGAAGTCTATGGATCACCTACTCCAATCAAATCTCTGGCGAATGTCGGGGCGCCCGAACCAAATCAGATCGTTATTCGACCATTCGACCCGGGAACAATTAAGGACATCGAAAAAGCAATTCAGTCAAGTGACCTAGGACTCAATCCTCAGAGTGATGGGAGGGTCATACGTATTATCATTCCATCACTTTCGACTGATGTTCGTAAGAAAATGACTGCTCGCATTAAAGAACTTGCAGAAGAAGCCCGTGTCTCAATCCGCAACGTACGACGCGATGCAAACAAGGCTGCTGACGGTGAAAAAAGTAGTGGCGACATGACAGAAGATGATTGCAACGGCACGAAAGAAGATGTTCAGGATCTTACGAAAAAGTTCGAGGGCCAGGTAAGCGATCTTGCAAAAGCAAAAGAAACCGAAGTAATGGACGATTAACTTGCTTCTATTCGGAGAGTTTTGAGTCAGACAAGCACCCATATGACAACTTCCGACGTTACCATTCCCGTTCGGCTAACTAATATTGTTAAGCGATATGGACGACGAACTGTACTTGATGGTGTTTCAATCGATGTAACTCCTGGGGTGACTGGTCTTGTTGGACCCAACGGTGCTGGTAAAAGCACTCTTGTCCGATCAATTCTTGGTCTTGTCCGGCTTGCAAGTGGTCAGGCACGCGTATTTGGAAATGACCCATATCGGAAACCTCGTCGTGTTCGTCAGATTGTTGGCGTTGTTCCCGAAGATGAATGCACCATTCCGGGTTTATCTGGTGTTGAAATGGTTCGATATGCCGCCCGTCTGTCAGGTCTGCCAGGCACTGAGGCGCTTCGGAGATCCCACGAAGTGCTGGATTGGTGTGATGCTGGCCAAGAGCGTTATCGGCCGGTTGAAACACTCTCGGTCGGCACCCGACAAAAAGTCTCTTTTGCAGCAGCTATCGTTCATGATCCCGACATGGTGATTCTTGATGAACCGACAAACGGTCTCGACCCAATTGAGCGGCGGGCAATGCTTGGCCGTCTCACCACTCTTGCCAAAGACCACGGGAAAACAATATTTGTTTCAACCCATGTTCTTCCTGACGTGCAAGCCATTTGCGACCGCGTTATTGTGCTTGCTCAGGGCCGTGTACAACTTGCAGGTACCATTGAAACACTTACAAAGCCTCCACAGCCTGAGCACCACCTAGCTGGTTCAGGCCCGCTTGAGCAACTTGCTACAAAACTTTCCGAGCGTGGTCTACCTGCTCGTGTAGAAGCAAATGAGACGGAATCAATCATCTCCCTTGTATCACCAAAACCAGAAAACATCCGTGATGTCTGGTCTGCAGCAGCCGAAGTTGGGGTGAGTATTCGTTCCCTCGCACCAGCAACTCGACCACTTGAAAAAATCTTTATCGATACACTGCGACGATCAGAACAACACCATGACCAACACAACACCACGCAGGGGGACCGCTAATGCCACTGCAGGATGTTGGTTATCGTGCTTGGAATAATGAGCGATGTGGTCCTTCTTCAACAATCTGGGTTATTGCTTGGACTGGGATTCGCCTGGCTTGGGAAAGCCGCTGGCTTCGTCGGATGGTCTTTTTCGCATGGAGCCCGGCACTTCTTTTTGCAGCTAGTTTCTTTGCATTTGAACAGGCCGTCGACGAAGGACGACTGGCCTCACTTGGCACCGCTGCACAACGCGGTCGAAATCTTGATGGTATTGGGATGCTGGGTACCGTTCTTGCTGATGCACTAGGTGGCAATACCGATGAAGTGGATGTTGAAACAACCCGCCACCTTGTCTGGAGTCGTCTCTTATTAGCCTTCATGCGGGCGCCTCAGGCAATGCTTCTAGCGGCTGTCGTTGGCCTAGTTGCTCCAACACTGATTTCACGTGACTTAAGAGCAAAAGCATGGCTGATCTATTTCACGAGACCTGTGGGTCGCACAGAGTACATACTTGGCAAGTTCTTTATTCTCCTTTTGTTGGTTCTTGTTATCACCATGCTGCCGGCACTCGCACTATGGCTCACCGGCGTGCTTGTAAGTCCAAGCGTTTCAGTTGCATTTGAGACATGGGATCTACCAATTCGAATTGTCACCGCAAGCTTCATTCTGGCCGTTCCAACAGTCTTGCTGGCACTTGCTTATTCATCACTCACAACTGAAAGTCGAATTGCTAGTTTTGCATGGTTCGCAACGTGGGTTGCATGCTGGATTGCACATGGTGCTCTCACAACGGCAGATCTTGTTGCCAGCACACAAGATGGTGGCGTTTATTCGATGGAAGGGACGCAAGAAGAGGAGGCGTCCCGTAGCCCAAAAGCAAAAGTCTCTCCGATCCGGCGCAACTTCCGTTGGTTTGCCCGTGCTGCGGGCATCGATGCCACGCTCGATCGATGGGCTTGGGTCTCTCCATATCATGCACTTGGTGCCGTCCAAGCGGCGATATTTGGAATTGATACAAGCCCACGTTCTTGGTGGCCATCATCAATGACATTGCTTGTAATGAGTGCTGGCAGTTTATGTATTCTCGCCTGGAGGATAACCGCTCCTGCGTCGAGTTAATCCAGATATTTCACCCATTCAACTACTATGCTTTCTCTCCAGAACGTAACAAAGCTCTACGGCACTGTCATTGGTGTCAATGATGTCTCGGCAGAACTTGGGCAGGGGGCTCATGGACTTCTTGGTCCAAATGGTGCAGGAAAAACAACGCTGCTCGGACTCATAACTGGGCAGCTCCGCCCCACTATTGGATCTGTAAATGTTTTTGGTGAGGCTCCTTTTGGAAACAGGCGAATTCTTTCCCGAATTGGATACTGTCCAGCCGCTGACCTCACAGAACGTAATGCGACACCACGGGAATGGGTCACATACCTCATGCGATTAAGTGGCTTTGACGCCGCCGAAGCTCCCCGAAGAGCTGCACGTGCTCTCGACGAAGTCGGCCTTGGTGAGGCATGCACCCGTCCACTGTCAACACTTTCCAAAGGCATGCGACAACGTGCAAAACTAGCTGGTGCATTTGCACATGATCCAGACCTACTGGTCCTCGATGAGCCATTTGATGGCCTCGATCCTGTTGCCCGGCATGACCTTGTTCATCTCGTGCGAATGTGGTCTCAAACTAGAAGTCTCATCGTAGCGAGCCACCTACTCCATGAAGTAGAAGCCCTACGAGCTGATCTCGCTGTCATCCTTGGAGGACGACTCGTTGCCAACGGTTCCGCATCCGAAATCCGTGAGCTTGTCGATGCGTTGCCTACAGAGGTCAAATTCAAAACATCATCTGTCGACAAACTTGCTCAGTTGGCGTGTGGAGCTGGTGTTGTGGAAACACTCTATATACCTAATGAAGACACACTTATTATCGGCACCAGACAAGCCGGTCGTCTTGCAGACATGGTTGCCAAAGCCGTTCATGACGGTCTAGTTGTCCGTGAAGTCATTGCTGAAGACAGAACACTCGAAGGCATTTTCAGTCGGCTGATGAAACTACACCGGGGAGTTGAGCAGTGAAAGATTCCCCACAAACAGCTGATGCTTATGATCTCCCACACGGCCGTCCTCCTGAAGGGAATAATTTTGCAGCCATTCGGGCAGTCACAGGCTTTCAGCTCAATCGGTTAATGACGAAACCTCGCATTGCTATGGGTCTGGTTGGTGCTCTTTTTCCTGCTGCAGTAATGTTCGCTGTTATTCGTACGGCGCCGATCAACCGAGACATGACTGTTGCCATGATTTACGCACTCATTCCTGAGGCTCTTTGTGTCCTTGGGCTCCTTGTAACAATGTGTCCGGTTGTTGCAGATGAGCTTGAGCGCGGAACATGGATTCATGTGACCGTACGGCCGGGTGGCCGACAAAGTCTGCTTTTGGGCACATTCGCAGCTGCAGTCATTTGGACAGGAGGTGTTTCTCTCGTATCCCTTATGCTGACGCTCCTTATTGCCCAACCAACTCAGCCAATTGGACTTGTTGTGATGTTTACCGTCCTCATTGGAATATCCTGTATTGGGCGGGCCGCCTTATTTGCTGTTCCAGCTGTTATTCTGCCAAAGCGGGCCCTTATTGCCAGCGTTGGAGTTGCCTTGGTCGTTGAGTATTTTGCCGGTCTACTACCGGCTGTTGTGAATCAAGTTACAGTCAGCTTACGACTACGCAGTCTGCTCGTTGAATGGATGGCATGGCGTAAAGATCTACCCATCGAAATGACTCTTTTCGTGGATGATTATTCAGCACCCGTCCAGATAGCGGCTGTTTGTATTCTAGTATGCATACTCCTTACAACTGCTGGATTTATTCTCAACCGCCGACAGTTTCCACCAAGTGTAGAGAACTGATTGATGGACAGAACACCCATAGACATGAATGATTCAGTCATCCAAATCAAAAACCTTGTAAAGGAATATAAGGGTAGTGATGGAACGATCGTTCGGGCTGTGAACAACGTCTCGATGTCTGTTGCCGCTGGCGAAATTGTTGGCTTACTCGGTGCAAATGGTGCCGGGAAAACTACAACTCTTCGTATGATTGCAACTCTCCTGCAGCCAACATCTGGTCATGCGCAGGTCTGTAATCATGACAGTATCACCGACCCTGTCGGAGTACGACAGTCGCTTGGCTATGTATCAGCCACAACTGGTGTGCCTGATCGTCTGACGGCACGTGAATTACTCACTTCTTTTGGTCGGCTTCATGGTCTTGAAGAAGACACTATCAAAGACCGTCTCGAATGGCTTATTACGACACTCTCTCTACGTGATTACATAGATCGTCCTGCGGGAAGGCTTTCTTCCGGACAGCGCCAACGAATTTCTCTCGGCAGGGCACTCGTCCATAACCCCCCGGCACTTGTTTTAGACGAACCAACAAATGCTCTCGATGTTGTAGGTTCGCGTGACCTGCTTGACACACTTGATCATCTTCGAGAAAGCGGACATGCGATCTTGTTATCAACACATCGCCTGCATGAAATTGAACATCGATGCGATCGATTTGTCATCATTGACACAGGGCACATTGTCGCCGCAGGCACGCGCGATGAACTCGTTGGAGATTCTGGAGAGCTTGAAGATGCCTTTTTTCATGCCATTGAGAAGGGGGCACATACATGAATCGTAATGCCAATCCTCTTAGGGCTGCCTTAGCACTCGCTCGTCGTGATTTACTTGAATTCTTGCGAGATCGAAGAACGGTTGCTGTCACACTCCTTTTACCAATGATCACATATCCGCTGGTCGCCCTATCAAGTTCTCTTGGTGTTCGGACTGGCTTAAAAACAACTGAAGAACGACAGTCAGCAACACCGCTGTCGCTTGTTCTCAGTGGACCGGAAGCTCCTCGTTTAGCAACTCGTCTCGGGATGGTTCTTCTCGCTGCAGAAGACAATGAGCCATCCGGATGGCCGAGTGATGTCTTCGCTGAAATTGAACCGCCACGAAAAGCAAAGGAACTCCTTGAATCTGGAAAAGTTGATCTGTGGATTAACGTTCCGAATGGATTCACAAAAGAGCTGAAAAAATTCAATACAGTCAATCTAACTGCTCATGTTTCTGACAAGTATCCTGCAAGTGAAAAAACACGCTCGCAGTTTGAATCTCTCATTGAAAGCTTCGCAACACAGGTGCGTGAAGAACGAATGGGGGTTGCCGGAGTTCCCATAAGTCTTTTTGATCCCATTAAGTTGATGTTCGAAGGAAAAGATCCAGAGGCCGTAGTTGCTGACCGAAGAATCATGGCTCCGGTTGCAGGAGCAATCCTCGTACTACTTTCTGTCCTGACAATGACTGGGTCTTTCTATCCCGCTATTGATGCCATTGCTGGTGAGAAAGAACGGGGCACCATCGAAACACTTCTCATCGTGCCGTGTCGAACGCAAGATATTGTCTTCGGCAAGTATCTTGCCATTTTTGGAGTCACACTTGCTACTCTTGCCGCCAATGTCATTTCAATTCTTCTTACGATTCTTGTCTCTCTGAAATATTTTCCAGATGGTTCTACCGATTATTACCTGCAAAATATTGGACTGGGATCTCTGATAACCCTTCTTTCATTTATTGGTCTTTCATCAGTAGCATCAGCGATGAGTCTTGCTGTAACAACTGCTTCAAAAAGTATGAAAGAAGCACAAAACACACTGACTCCTGTCATCCTACTTATCAGTGCACTTGCAGGAGTGTCGCTCATACCTGGAATCAGCCAGAATCGACTTGTGCCCATGGTGCCCTACACGGGTCAGATTGTTGTTTCACAGAACGCCCTGACACCTCCACCCACGAAACAGGAAGTTATTTCTAAATCGAACCAAACTGACGGAGAGTCGTCTTCCGTCATGATGAGTCCAATCGCCAGTATTTCGCCACTCCTGCTGACACTCTTTTCAAGCGTTGCAGTGACTTGGGTACTCCTTCGTGGAACAACAGCAATGCTGACCGACGAAGACCTCCTGTTTCGTGGACCAGATGCCGCAAGTGGTTTTAGCCGTCCTGCACCTCGACTGATACCTGGGATTATCCATGGTGGCATTGCCCTTGTGCTTGGCCTTGCTGGTCTTTGGTATGTCCAAGGGCTCAGCCCAGAAAGCATTATCTTTGCAATACCCGTTCAACAACTCGCCGTTGTCGCTCCTCTAGCCATTCTTCTCTTGTGGCAACGGGTAAATATCAAAAGAACTTTTTCTCTTTACTGGCCAGGGTGCGGATTGAGTTGGCGATCTTTTCTCGGTGGCCTCAGTGCACTGATTGGTGGCCTCCTGACTGGTGGTGGACTTTTTATTCTTGGTGCTGCCGTCCTCTTGCAGCTGACAACGATTGAAATGTCACCGGCAATGAAACAACTCTCCGAGAAGATACTTTCTCTCATGCTTGACCAACCCTGGTGGCTCGCCTGGGCTCTCATCGCAATACTTCCAGCATGCTTGGAAGAACTTCTTTTTCGTGGATGGGTCCTCTCTGCATTTTGTGGTGAGAAACCCAGTAAACAACGAATGGCTATTGCTGTTTTTGCCCAAGCTATTTGCTTTGCAATCTTCCATCTTCTCCCTGAACGGATGCCACAGACATTTCTTCTTGGCCTCGCACTTGGAACAATCGTTCTTCTGACGAAGAGCATCTACCCCGCAATACTGTGTCACATTGCAAATAACTCGATGCCGCTTCTTCTGCTCTATATGACTGGAATTCAAGACAAGGAATCTCTCCCCGAATCCGTGGCAACTGATGTAACCACTCTATCGCTACCGCCAGAGGCCATTGCCGCAGCAGGGGGCACCGTTGTACTCGGTGGAATTCTTCTTGTTGTTTCCAACAAACTTCGAATGCGCTGTTCCTTGGCCAGAATCGCAACATTGATCCTGCTAACGATCTCTTGTTTTTCCAACAGTCAATCGAACCACCTACTGGCCCAAGAACCAACAACACAAAAAACAACTCAGCCGTTACAAGTTGGAGTTTTTCCGATGAAGGGGCTTGCCGAATATGGCGGAGAAAAACCTCGTGGCTACTCCATTGATCTTTGGAATGAATTGTCAAAACGTATCAATGTACCGGCAGAGTTGATTGCAATATCGTCGATTGAGAAGCTTTTTGCTGCTACTCAAAATGGTGATATTGACGTGCTTCTTGGTCCACTCGCAATGACAGAACAGCGAGAGAAGTTGGTTGACTTCACACATCCCGTTGTGCATTCAGGGCTGCAGATCGCTGTTCCCCGTGAGCCTGATGGCCGTCTGCTTACAGCTCTCAATAACTTGATCTCATGGGAATTAGTATCCATCCTTGCTGGAGTGATCGGGACGATAGTCTTGACCGGACACCTTCTCTGGATTTTCGAACGACGTCATAATGCCGAATCATTCCCGACTCCTTACCCCCGCGGCGCCTGGGAAGCTGTTTGGTGGAGCGTAAGTACAATCATCACTGGTGGCTGTGAAAATAAAGTAATTTCGACTGTTACTGGAAGATTTATAGCAACCGCATCGATGATTGGTGGCATTGTCCTTGTTGCACTTCTCACCAGCACTCTCACTACGACCATGACTGTTGATCAGGTAACCGGCACCATACGGAGCCCTCGTGACCTCTTCGGCAAGACCGTCGCCTGTCAAGAAGGTGGTGTTGTTGTTGTTGCAGTGGAAGAGTTTGGGGGCAGCCCCATACTCTATCCGGATCTTGAAGCCATGGTGGCCGCTGTTTCAAGCGAGGAATGCGATGCACTGGTCTCTGAATCACACACGCTCATGCTTGCTTTGCATACTTCTAAATCAAAAGACCTTCGACTGATTCCGGGCATCTTTGATTCGTTTGACTTCGCGCTCGCACTTCCACAAGGAAGCACACTGCGTGAGCCACTGAACAACGCAATCTTACAGATGCGTGAAGCAGGACGACTCGATGAAATCAAAGAACGTTGGTTCGGTGAACACAACTAGATTATTTTCCCAGAAGCCATGTACATTGTCTTCCAGGGGGAAACGTTATCGAATCAAAGAAGATTTTTTGAGTTGATTGGGGCCCTTTATTTATACGACCGTACGGTAACGTGGCGTTTTCAGAGCGCATTATCTTTCAGGAAAGCGCACCATGAAAAATTATCTATCCCTTCTGATGGCCTTGGTGTGCAATACAGGTGTCATTCAAGCACTTGCAGCTGTACCGCCAAATGTCATTCTTATTATGACCGATGATCAGGGGTACGGTGACGTAGCATGTCATGGTAACCCGGTCATAAAAACTCCCTGTATTGATCGGTTGCATGCGGAATCGCTTCGACTCACAAACTTTCATGTGAGTCCTTACTGCACGCCAACTCGTGCCGCACTGATGACAGGTCGCTATCCTGCTCGCACCGGGGCGTACCGTACGAGTAGTGGCCGTACAATGCTCCATCGTGATGAGCAAACGATTGCAAATATTTTTTCAGATGCTGGGTACGCCACTGGCATGATTGGCAAATGGCATCTTGGAGATAACGCACCGCACCGGCCGCAAGACCGCGGGTTTCAAGAAGTTCTCTGGCACCGCTGTGGTGGAGTTGGCCAAGCTTCGGACTACTACGGAAACGATTACTTTGACGACACGTATGAACGAAATGGTGTATTTGAGAAATTTACCGGGTATTGCACAGATATCTGGTTCAATGAAGCCAAAAAATTTGTTGAACGTCATCAAAAAGAACCTTTCTTTTTATATCTCGCAACCAATGCCCCGCACGGCCCGTACCGGGTCGATCCAGAGTGGAGCGAACCATACCGAGATTCGGTTCTCTGGGGGAACGGTGCCAATTTCTATGGCATGATCACAAATATCGATCATAACTTAGGACTATTACGAGAACACCTCGAAGATCTGGGGCTTGCCGAGAATACCATTCTCATTTTCATGACAGATAATGGCACCTCCAATGGTATTCCGAAAGGTGAACTACCTGCGGGAAGTTTCCACGGCTTCAATGCAAACATGAGGGGGAAAAAGTCGACTGTGTACGAGGGTGGCCACAGAGTCCCCTGCTTTCTTCATTGGCCTGTCGGTGGACTGAAAGAAGGGAAAGACTTCGATGGATTGACGGCTCATCTTGATCTCCTTCCAACTCTTCTCGATCTGTGTGAGATACAACTCCCTCAGGATCATGACCCCGATGGATTTTCATTCGCAGCAAACATCCATGATGAAAAAATACTGGCACATCGGCACCACTATATTGCACAACTCCATGGTGGTGCCGGGTTTCACCATCCGGAAGAACCGTGGGACACATCATGTGTATGTAAAGGACCATGGCGGCTTATAAACGGCACTGAGCTTTATGATCTCCGTACTGACCACTCCCAACAAAATAATATTGCTGAAGATCATCCAGACGTTATTACTGAACTTCGTAAGCTTTATGAAGCGTTCTGGAAATCTGTATCACCCCGCATGGAACCGGTCGCTATCGATGTCGGCAACCCTGTGGAAAATCCAACTACTCTTTGCTCACAGGACTGGTATTTGCCATTTGGAAATCCACCATGGAATTTCAATTCAATCAATCGTAGACCATCTATCACAGGACCGTGGCACGTCATGGTTCAACAAGATGGAACATACCGAATCACCTTGCGGCAGCTTCCCAAAGAAGCAAATACGCCTCTGGTTGCAGAGCGCGCCTCCCTCACAGTTGCTGGTGAAACACACGAGGTGAATGTACTCGACGGGTCATCACACGTTCATTTCACTGTAAATTTGCCGGCTGGGAAAACTGAACTCATCACACGGTTCTGGAATTCAAATGAACCAGATGGTGGGGCGTACTTTACTGATGTTGAGTTCTTAGAGGCAAAACATGCACCATGACTTTATTACTTTCTGGGCAGTGACTGTAGGTTTTACTCATACGATGCTCGCAATTGGAGAGAATCAATGGTTCTCATGAAGGCCTCTCCTCCACTTGATTTTCTGTCTGCAAATCAAAATCGACCACCCTGCCAATTATATTTTCACTTTCCTTCGCTTTAAATTGTGTACCTGGTGACCGCCGTGAGTGAAGACACTGCCAATCAATCTACTACACGCCCTTCTGCATATTCACTCGATGCAAGTCTTGGCTGTATTAGTATCGGAATTGCAACAGCCAGCTTTATTCACATGCTCTCCTTTCCGTGGTGGATGAGCATGATCACCGGACAGCTCCTTCTGGCCGCAACCTTACTTCTTTTGTTTTTTCCACGATCTATTCTTGTCCTCTGTCTTTTTCTTCTCTCCAGTCTCACGTTCTGGTTCCAAAGACTTCCCTTTGTGCCAAATCATATTTTTTTTGAAATGCTCATACATGCCTCCATGATAGGTACGGTTCTTGCCGTCACTGCATGCAATTGGAAGAAACGCCTACCGTCTGTCGAACTTCGTGCAGCCATTTATGAGCAGATGCGCCCTGTCATAATGAGTTCCTTGATCATCATGTATCTCTTCACTGTGCTGCATAAGTTGAATTGGGACTTTCTCAACCCTGCGGTCAGTTGTGCTGTATCCATGCACAAAGAGCTTGCTGCATCAGTGCCCATCATTCCATCAAGCGAATGGACACAGTGGCCGACCATCATCGGGACGCTTCTCATTGAGCTTGCCATTCCAATTGGCCTCTGGTGGCGCACAACACGGGTTGCCACTGTCATTCTTGGGCTTCTCTTCCACTGGTTTCTTGCACTTCACCCACATGGAGGCATCTATAGCTTTTCCCACCTGCTCTACGCGCTGTATACCGTTTTTCTTTTTTCATCTCACGACAATCCATTTCAGGTCTGGCAACGAATGCCGAAGTTCGGTGTTCTTGCCGCAAAGTTAGCTGCCGTATTCATCTTTGGACTTGCCTGCTTTTTGCAGATTCGTGCATATCGAACTGGTGGCAGTTTTTTTACTGCCAATGCTATTGGGTTTTATGCATGGCTTCTATTCGCTTTGTGGCTGACAGCCACATACGCGCCGATGCTCCGTAAGGCTGGCTGGCGAAGTGCACCGGTACCTATGGTTCGCCCTTTGCGAATCCTCTGGATATTCCCAGCTCTCGTTTTCTTCAATGGGTACTGCCCGTACCTCAGCCTCAAAACAACAACAGCTTTTTCGATGTTCGCAAACATACGAACCGAAGGAACCGGAAACAATCATCTCTTCATGCATCGGCTGAAACTTTTTGGATATCAGGATGATCTTGTTGAGGTTCTTGGATCGAATGACCGGCAACTGCAACAATACGTGAAGACGAAGGACCTTCTCACCTGGTTCGAACTTCGAAGGATCACCTCTTCCCGGAAGCGGGAAAACCTTTTTGTAGAATACAAGCGGTCGAAAGATCCTGAGGATATTCTTTTCAAAAAGAAAGGTGCGCCGAAAGACGCTGAACTCTTAAAGCCACATCCTTGGTACCTCTCACGATTTCTTGTTTTTCGTGCGATCGGTAGACTCGACAAACCAATGCCGTGCAGACACTAGCACGTTACCTTTAAAAAGAATCATGCCTGAACCTACTTCATCGAAAACAATTGCTCGCAGACATGATCTTGATGCCCTTCGGGCCGTCGCAATGCTTCTTGGCATCGTGCTTCATGGATTAATGCCATTCATGCCTGGGTTATCTGTGATTCGTGACACACAAACAGCGGGATGGGTATGGATTCTCTTTCTTGGTATTCATGGTGTTCGGATGCCGTTGTTCTTTCTTGTCAGTGGTTTTTTTACTGCCATGCTTTGGCACAAACGTGGCGTACAAAGCATGCTCCGGCAACGAAGCGTGCGAATTCTTTTGCCATGTCTTCTTGGCACTGTCACTATTGTTCCGCTCGATACTTATGTCGGCCGGTGGGCTACCAATTACGGCAAGAGAATTGCAGAGAAGAAGCAGTCGGCTGAAAGCAAGGAAAAGCCAGACAACCTCTACGATGCAATTCGCCGCAGTGACTTTTTGACGGTGAAGTCGTTTCTGGACAAAAAGAAGGTTGGTATCAACACTCCTGATCCAGAGTTCAAAATGCCACCACTCCACATTGCTGCACTCTACGGTAAAACCAAAGTGGCTGAACTTCTTTTGAATCGCGGCGCGAACGTTCAACAACGAGACGATGGGAATCGTACAGCACTACATGGTGCCGCCTTCCTTGGTCGCGTGGGTGTTGTCAGGCTCTTACTGGATCGCGGCATCGATGTCAGTGTTCGGGGAGATGATGATGATACAGCGATGGATTCAACAAATGCGGACTGGGAGATGACTCAGGGTATCGCTTCTTGGCTGAGAGTACCGGAGCTCGACCAGAAACGGGTTGAATCGGGCCGGGAACGTGTACGAAATCTTCTTCGTGAGGCTGGAACACCTTCTCAGCAGGACTCATCAAATTCAGAAAATAGTGTTGATACTTCTCAGGAAAAAGACGCTGGCACCCTTCAACAATCTCGTTTCAAGCAGACTCTTGAGGCCATTCGTTCCGGATACGCCGGCTGGCTCAAATCGGACCGGTTTCAAACAGCTTTCAAAAAGAGCGATAAAAAAGAATCACGTGATCAAGGTATCTTTGGAAATCTCAAACCTCGTCATCTGATCTTTTCACGTGTGTTTGATCACCTCTGGTTCCTATGGTTTTTATGTTGGCTTATTCCCTTATTTGTCTGTGCCGAGTCACTCCTTCGCTGCTTTGGAATTTCCGTTGAAAAGCAATGGCCTTTTCGGCTCAATGCATCCATCTGGTGGATGGTTCCAGTCACACTTCTTCCACAACTACTCATGGGTACGATGACACCCAGAATGCACTTTGGACCGGATACAAGTCTTGGGCTTCTTCCACAGCCTCATCTTCTTGTGTACTACGCCATCTTCTTTGGGTTCGGCATGTCGGTATTCATCTCGGGTGAAAAAGCTGAAAGGCTTGGTCGTTGGTGGCCCTGGCATCTTCTTGGAGCTTGTCTTTGTTTTCCTGCCGCCCTCGCCACCATGGCCAATCCAGTCGTCACTGCAGTTCCACAGATACTTTTTGCATGGTTGATGTGTTTTGGATTCATTGGAATGTTCCGAAGATGGTTCTCAGCGGAAAGTAGAGTCATGCGCTATGTTTCTGACTCGTCCTACTGGCTCTATCTGATGCACATCCCCCTTGTGATCACACTCGCATGCTTGATGCAAACATGGAAGCTTCCAATCTTTCTAAAGCTCAGCATGATCTGTACGGGTACAACATTGATTCTGCTTGTGACCTATCAACTGTTTGTTCGATATACATGGATTGGACGTATGCTCCACGGGCCGCGAGACAGGGGAGATCGTATTCATAGACATCGAGAATCAATGCCTGGCACGTCTGCCTGAGTTTCTTTTTGCTTCGCTTCGTAAGGTAAACGAAGGCAAGAAAAAACCCGCCCCAACAGATAGGGCGGGCTTGATCGAGTGAATATTCTGCGCATCGCACTACGCTTTGTCAGTTCCAAATGCACTCCAAACAGGAATTGGTGGCGTATATCCGGCTCTTTCACTGACGGCAGATCCTGCACCAAATGTATTCCAGGTACCATCTGTTGGAATGGGTGGTGTAAATCCTGCTTGTTCGCTTATCTGGTGACTCACGTTGGAAGCGGCACCTACTTCATCAGGAACAGGATTTATCACAGCATCGATACTAAAGGCTCGCTCCCGTGGTTTTAAGCGACTCAACATTTCAGCTTTTGTAAGGTCGTAGACACCTTCACTTGGTTTTCTGAATTCAAGTTTGCCATCACCCATAACCACATCAGGAACACCTCCCCATCCATTTTCTTCATTCGGTTGGCCATCGTCTCCACCTGTACCACTTGGTTCTTCAGGAAAAGCAAAAGTCATGTGCACCACGTTTCCATTTTCATCCAGTTCTTCCGAGACTAGTACAGGCTGAGAGGACTCTGTTGATTCTGGTGCAGGATCGGATGAAGAACTTTCCCTTGAGTTAGATGACGTCTCTGTTGACGCCGGTGTTGAATCATCTTCGGATGACGCCGGTGTTGAATCATCTGTTGAATCTGATTGATCTTGATCATCAACAAAATCACAACCAAGTAATATGCCGGCACCAGCACCAGTTAAACCCGCACCAGCTACTCGAGCGTATGGGTGTGGGATTTTTTGCAGTGTCTGACCAACAACCACGAGACCGGCTCCAAATCCACAACCGACTGACGCCTGGCTCTGCAACCTTCTTGCGGCGGTAGATGCACCTGGGATCATTGAGCCGGCAGCGGACCAATCCCTCTGGGAGTCTCCCTGATACGTGCGTTCACCTGGACGGAAGAGACCATTACTGCCGCGACTATCCAACAAATCTCTAATTTTATCCCTATTGCCTCCAAGAATATCATTTGGGTTAAGCTCACCAGACTGATCAATGCCTGGAAATCCTGCTCGTGCACCGGGTCGACCAAGAAGGTTTTGCACACCTTTTACGAGTTCTGAAAAATCTGGGCGTATTCCCCTATCTCCAAGATGATCCATCATCTCATCAAGTGGTATTTTTCCGATGTTCACTCCAGGCTTCGCTGACTGCTCCTTTCCGCCGAGTCCACTGGCTCCTGAGTCACCGAACACTTTGGAGGCTACCTCCGTAAAAGATTGAACCGACATATCACTGGTGTGCTCGCTCTGACACTCAGTATGACCATCGGCAACCGCTGCCATGAGCTGGCGCGGTTCAAGTTGTTCGTTGTGAAGTGTGGTTGTTTGAGTTGATAGACGGCGTCTGTATTGTCTGGTAGCGGAAGTCATGAGAGCACCTTGTGGGTAGAAGTCTTGGGCAATACTCCTTCCCCAACGCAGACGGCATGCCAAAGAATGAATTTAGAAAAAACACCATTATTTGCAGATGTTTTCTTACTCTTGCGCAGACTGCGTGAAAATCGCGCGTAGCAAAATGCAACAAGTCTTAGTTGCATTTTGCTACATGTAACTGTTCGTGCTCAGGTAAAGAGAGCCTGAATCGGTGTCGCTGGTTCAACACCTGTCAGTTTTGTATCAAGCCCCTGATACTCAACTGAGAAACGGTTGTGGTCGATTCCCAAGGAATGGAGCATCGTCGCGTGGAGATCACGCACATGCACAACGTTTTCAACAGCGTTATAGCCAAAGTCATCAGTGGCTCCATACGTCACCCCACCACGGATACCACCTCCTGCCAGTACGGTACTAAAACCTTTGATGTGATGGTCTCGTCCAATACTTGTATCCTTCCCTTGGCCCATTGGTGTGCGGCCAAATTCACCACCAATGACAACCAGCGTTTCATCCAACAGGCCTCGACGATCAAGGTCAGTGAGTAACGCAGCAGCTGCTCGATCGGTTGGCGGACAGATCTCATTCATAAAGCGATCAATACCACCATGGTGGTCCCAATCACTGTGGTAGAGGTGCACAAACCGCACGCCTCGCTCGATGAGTCTGCGGGCCATCAGGCAATTGGTTCCTACTGTCGCCTGACCAGGTTCTGCACCATACAACTCCAGTGTTTCCGCGGTTTCTCCTGAAAGATCTGCGAGCTGTGGCACACTTGTCTGCATTCGAAACGCAAGCTCATATTGTCGAATTCGAGTCGCAACATCTGGATCATTTATTTTCTGTAAGCGATGTTCTTCAAGAGCAGATACTGTTTGGATCACATCTCGTTGTTGTTGTACTGAAACACCAGGAGGATTTCCTACGTAGTGAACAGGTGAACCACTCGTTGAAAATTCCACACCCTGAAACTGCCCTGGAAGAAATCCTGAATGCCACTGACGAGCAGCGATCGGCTGAGGGTTCCGTCCCATTTTACTCGTCATCACAACAAAACCGGGAAGGTCATCTGCTTCACTCCCCAGCCCGTATGTCACCCACGCACCCATACTTGGTCGGCCAGAAAGAGCCGTGCCACAATTCATAAAGGTGTGGGCTGGATCATGGTTGATCTGCTCGGTGACCATGCTCCGAATAATCGTAAACCGATCGGCAAGACTCCCCAACTGGGCAAAGTGCTCGCTGATCTCTGCACCGCACTCACCAAACCGTCGAAAGGGTTTTCGTGGACCGAGGCACAAGAGTTTCTTGCCTTGCAATTGCGCAATCGGCTGTCCTGCCGTAATACTTTCTGGCATTGGTTGACCATCTTGTTCAGATAGGACTGGTTTGTGGTCAAACGTTTCAAGATGACTTGGGCCTCCAGCCAGGCAAAGGAAAATAACCGCTTTCGCACGAGGTGGATGATGCAGTGTTTGAATTGCCCCAAGGCTTGCCTGCTGGTGCAACCCACTTGGTGCCGCGAGGGCATCACGTGCAAGAAGGCCTGACAATGCTGCTGCACCTAGATTGAGTCCGCTTCGGGCAAGAAAGGTACGACGGTGAATATGTGATTCAAACTGCATGAAATGCATCCTGTTTTCAAAACTCGTTACTTGTTGGGGAACTCACTGCATCCGTTTTCAGTTGTCTTCTCTATTTAGTTAGTACCGACCAATTGTTTCGCGAAGGTTGAGCACTGCTCGTGCAGTTGCTGTCCATGCTGCATGTTCAATGGCGTCAAGCGTGTCATCCCTCGATGAAATTCCCACAGCAAGAAGTTCTCCTGCCGATTCCGGGCTTTCCTGATATTCCTGTCTGCTGTTCTGCAAAAGATTTTTCAGCTGCTTTCTCTCGAAAGTATCCGGTTTTCGCGAAACGGCATACCGCCACAATGTGGTCAGTCGGTCGTCGTCACTTTCGCTCTCATTCAAAACTCGTTCTGCAAGATTCCTCGCTGCCTCAATGAATGTTGGGTCATTCAGGAGGACAAGTGCTGCCTTTGGTGTGTTGGATCGCGGGCGTTGAGCCGTACATTCTTCTCGTGTCGGCGCATCGAATGCCATCAGTTGCGGATGGAGAAACATCCGCTGCCAATGGACATACAGACCTCGCCGCCATTGCCGGTCATCAGTGTCTTGGTTGTATGTCCGTTGGGGAAAATTAAGATGGCGGTAATACCCTGATGGCTGATACGGATGCACACTCGGTCCGCCAAGCCTTTCAACAAGTAAGCCACTCGCAAGCAACACGGCATCTCGTACACCTTCAGCGTGATATCGCCAGCGACCCTGCCGTGCGAGGAATCTGTTTTCAGGATCATACTTAAGCATATCTTCAGTGGCATCTGATGACATCCGATAGGCTCGACTGGTCACAATGCGCCGAATGAGATGTCGCACATCCCAGTCACTCTCAAAGAACTCCAGGGCGAGTCTGTCTAGAAGCTTTGGGTAGTCGGGTGGTTCACCCTGCCCGCCAAAATCATTTACCGAACGACACAAGCCAGCACCGAAGAAGATTGACCAGATTCTGTTGGCGATCACTCGAGCTGTGAATTCTCCAATTCCACCGTCATCGGCTGGTGCCACCAGCCAACGCGCGAGATCCGCTCGTGTTGCACGACCATCAGTTTCAAGCGAACCAAGAAAGGCTGGTATAGCAGGCTCTACAACCTCGCCAGACTCATCCATCCAGTTTCCACGGTGCTGTACTCGAACAATACGTGGTGTCTCAAGTTGTTTTGTGATCATGAGCTTCCGCTCAAGATTTTTACGTTTCAATTCAAGTGCTTTGAGATGCTTTCGGGCCTGAAGGATTTCTGGTGGTTCGACAACACCAGACAGTTTTGTCTTTTCTGAAGACTGCGACTGGTTTTCCTTTTTTTCTTTATCGCTCCCTTCTTGAGCGGTTGCTTCTACCACTGGGAGTGGAAGGGGTGGGAGGCTTGCACGTGCCTGTTGAATTGTTGCATCAAGTGCAGAGGCTCGCTCGCGATCAAAGGGACCAACCACAGCCTGCTCAGGATCACGAGCGGTAGGAAGTGTGTTTGTTCCACCGCCACGGCCCGCGACACCCATGTGCTTCTCGTCATCGATATCAGCAAAGAACGCACCAAGTGCATAGAAATCTCGACTGGTGTACGGATCGTATTTATGGTCATGGCACTGTGCACAACCAACCGTTGCTCCTAGCCAGACTCCAGACAGGTTGCGAATCCTATCGGCCTGATAGATCGTTCGATATTCCTTGACCTGCAGCCCCCCTTCATGAGATGTCTGCAACAGTCGGTTATAGGCACCAGCAAGAAGGCGGTCCTCAAAATGCTCGTCAGAGTTTTTCACAGAAAAATCACCGGCGATTTGCATTTCAGTAAATCGATCAAAATCTAGATTCTTTTGAAATGCTGCAATCACCCAATCGCGATAGGGCGATGCACTATGCGTTTGATCGCCGTGATACCCAACGGTATCAGCGTACCGAACCAGATCGAGCCACCAACTTGCAAGTCGTTCGGCATGCCGAGGAGAGGCTAGCAGCCGATCGACAAGTTGTTCATATCGATCAGCTGATTTATTCGAAAGGTAGTCATCAATATCTGATGGCGTTGGAGGAAGACCTGTGAGATCGAATGTGACTCGACGTACCAGCGTAATTGGATCAGCATCAGTTGCTGGTGAAATACCTTTCTCGTTCAACCGCTGGAAAATAAAGTGATCGATCCAATTCAAACACCATTGATCGTCAATGGTGTTTGGAACCTTGTGCTTCTCTGGAGAAACATACGCCCAGTGCGGCTGGTATTCCGCACCACCAGCTACCCAGGCACTGAGGATCTCTTTTTGATCCTGTGTCAGTACGTGATTGCTCTCTGGTGGAGGCATGATGACATCTGGGTCTGAATCCAAAATGCGTGCGACCAGTTCACTCTCTTCTGGTTTGCCAGGAACAATGGCACGCCTGCCACTTTCGAGTTCTTGAAGTGCGTTCGTACGGATATCCAGTCGCAAACCAGCCTGTCGATCATGGCTGTCCGGGCCATGACATGCAAAGCAGTGACGGCTGAGAATCGGCCGAACATCATGATTAAATGACAGTGTTTCAGGCTGCACTGCAAGGCAGGTCCCGTGAGAAACACAACCAAGGAAAAGCAGAAGTCCTAGGAAGCAAACCCTTACTGTGTTTGCTTTCCCTCGTTTTTGATGCAGAAATCCAAAATCGCCTGCACTGTAAGCAGGGATGAAAGAGCATCGTGCAATGAGCCATGTGGGCGAGGGTTCCATTGATGTAACTTCAAAGAGTTCTTTGGGAACACCCACGTCGCCGCTTGCCAGGGAAAGCCTTCAAGCGCGGATCCGAGAGGGGATCGATCAGCGGGGTCTATCAACTCTATCTTACTTAGTGACACTTTTTGAAAAAAGGCAAGGAATTCTCAGCACACGTCAGCCAGGAACAAACCAAGAAATTTTTCTCAACTGGGCCAATTAGGGCTCTTAACAAAGTCAATCTGGCCTATTTTGCCCTAGGTCCCTTCAGTCTCTTCAGCATCTGGTTCCGTCGCTTGAAAACTGCTAAAAACATAGGCTGGATGCACATACATGTCGCTAGAGAGTAGCTCGTTGACGCTCCTGACGTCTGACCGTAGATTTTCTGTCGTTTGATTGAAAACATGCGTTCTGAGTTGGGGCTTTCAGCTCACTCGATCCCTCACCATGAAAGGTTCCATACCCTGATGGCCAAGAAGCTTGCCAAGAAAAAAACTGCTAAGAAAAAAATCGTCCGCAAAGCTGTGAAAGCGAAGAAAGCTGGTCGGATGATTTACTACTTTGGCCAAACAAAGTGTGACGGTGATGGAACCATGCGGGATCTGCTTGGTGGCAAAGGTGCGAACCTGGCTCAGATGGTGAAAATCGGTCTGCCAGTGCCTTCAGGGTTCACTATCACAACGCAGACGTGTATCGACTACTACGCAAATCGCCAGAAGTTTCCTGCCGGTCTTGAGGATCAGATTCTTCGAAACCTCAAAACAATTGAAAAAGAAACAAAGAAGAAGTTTGGCGACCCAAATAATGCATTGCTTTTAAGTGTTCGTTCCGGTGCTCGTGACAGCATGCCTGGCATGATGGACACAATTCTGAACCTTGGCCTGAATGACGAAACCGTTGTTGGGCTCGCCAAAGCAACTGGCAATCCCCGTTTTGCCTATGACTCATATCGCCGATTTATTCAGATGTACGGCGATGTTGTTATGGGTGTCCAGAAGCGGCACGAGAATGAAGACGAGCCTTTTGATGAAGTTATGGATGGACTGAAGCATCAACTCGGCATCGAAAACGATACAGAGCTTACAGAGGAAGCACTCCGCGAACTCATCAAGCGATACTTCCGTCTCATCAAGGACCGTACCGGGAAAAATTTCCCTCAAGATCCATTCAAACAACTGATCGGTGCGGTCGGATCCGTATTCGGAAGTTGGATGAACGAACGAGCCATTCTCTACCGTCGGAAGTACAAAATTCCAGATGAGTGGGGAACCGCGGTCAATGTCCAGACCATGGTGTTTGGCAATATGGGTGATGACTGCGCAACGGGTGTTGCCTTTACCCGAGATCCCGCGACTGGTGAAAATATTTTCTATGGTGAATACCTTATAAATGCCCAAGGTGAAGATGTTGTTGCTGGTGTCCGAACACCTCTTCCCATGACAGCCATGGCGAAAGATCCTGTCTTCAAAGACACCTACAAACAGCTCGTTAAAGTTCGTGAACGGCTCGAGAAGAAATTTGGCGATGTGCAGGACTTTGAATTCACTATTGAAAAGAAAAAGCTGTACATGCTTCAAACTCGTAACGGAAAGCGAACAGCGATTGCCTATGTGAAGATTGCACACGATATGGTGAAGCAAAAACTGATGAAGCCAACGCATGCCCTGAAGTCGGCTGATCCAGATGCATTATCACAACTTCTTGCGCCAATCTTTGACCTCAAGGCTTACGCCGCCGCGAAGAAAGAAGGGCGTCTCCTGACTACCGGACTCCCTGCAGGCCCCGGTGCTGCGGCTGGCCAACTTGTCTTTACTGCAGCCAAGGCAGAAGAACTTGCCGAGGCTGGCGAACGTGTTGTCCTTGCCCGTGTTGAAACAAGCCCTGAAGACCTTCGTGGGATGATTGCCGCAGAAGGAATCCTGACAAGCCGAGGTGGTGTCTCAAGTCACGCCGCTTTGGTAGCACGTCAGATGGGTAAAGTGTGCGTCGCAGGTGCTGGTGAAATCTCCATCGATTACAGCAAAGGCACACTGACTTGTGCCGGGCACACGCTCAAAGAAGGTGATGCAGTTTCAATTAATGGCAGCAACGGTGAAGTCTTTGCTGGCAACATTGAAACCGCTGACAGTGAACTCAAGCAGGTACTGGTCAGCAAGACCATGAAGCCAAAGCAGTCAAAAGTCTTCCAGTACTACGACTTCATCATGAAACTGGCAGATAAGCACCGAAAACTTGGCTTGCGAACAAACGCAGACACACCAGAACAGGTGCGTCAGGCTATTGCCTTTGGTGCAGAAGGAATCGGTCTTACCCGAACCGAGCATATGTTCTTTGAGGGTGATCGTATTGACGCGATGCGTGAAATGATTCTTGCCGAGAGTGAAGATGTTCGCCGTGCCGCTCTGAAAAAGCTTCTGCCGTATCAGCGGGAAGACTTTGAGGGGATCTTCAAGGCGCTTGAAGGACGTCCGGCAACTATCCGGCTGCTTGATCCACCACTTCACGAGTTTGTTCCGCATGATGAAAAATCCCAGGCGGACCTGGCCAAGAAGCTGAAGATAAGTCCTGAAGTGGTTGCCAAGCGAGTTGCATCGCTTCATGAGTTCAACCCCATGCTTGGGCATCGTGGCTGTCGTCTTGGTATCAGTTACCCAGAAATCTCAGCGATGCAGGCCCGTGCAATTTTTGAGGCCGCTTCCAAAGTTCAAAAATCTGGCATTCAGGTACGGCCTGAGATCATGGTGCCGCTGGTTGGGTTTAAAAAAGAACTGGATAATCAGGTAGCTGTTATTCACGACGCTGCGGAACAGGTTCAGAAAGAAACTGGGCAGAAAATCAAGTATCTCGTTGGTACCATGATTGAAATCCCACGTGGGGCTCTTACGGCTGACGCAATAGCTGAGACCGCTGAGTTCTTCTCATTCGGTACGAATGACCTCACGCAAACGACTCTTGGTATGAGCCGAGATGACATGGGTTCATTTCTTAACAAGTACACCGAAGAAGGAATTTTCAAAGCAAACCCATTTGCATCAATTGATATCGCTGGTGTTGGCCAGTTGATGAAAATTGCTGTTCAAAAGGGTCGCGAAAGTCGTCCGAAGATCAAACTTGGCATCTGTGGCGAGCATGGTGGTGATCCACACTCAGTCCACTTCTGTCATGAGCTCGGTCTTGATTATGTAAGCTGTTCACCTTATCGGGTACCAGTTGCCCGATTAGCTGCTGCTCAAGCCGCGGTTCAATAACATCGATCGATTCGGTCAGTACCTCTCCAACGAGTAACGTATTGGTATGGAACTTTCCTACGAGGCCACCGCGCTTGCCTTTATTCTGGTAGGCGTGGTGACCCTCTGGGTTACAGAAGCGCTGCCTCTCCCGGTGTCTGCACTTCTAGCGGCGGCTGCCTGTGTCGTAGCAGGTGTTGCGCCTGCGAGTGAGGTGTTTCGGCCGTTTTCTCAGCCACTCGTCTTTCTTTTTATTGGATCCTTTATTTTAGCGGAGGCTATTCGCATTCACCGGCTTGATCGTCGGCTTGCATTTGCAGTGCTTGCGCTGCCAATGGTTGGTGAACGCCCACTTCGAATAATGCTTGCAGTAGCCATCGTTTCTGGTGTCGTAAGTGGCTTTATTTCCAACACAGCAACGACGGCAATGATGGTAGCGATCGTTGCGGGTATGCTCTCTGCTGTTGAAGAAGCCGGCCGAAAGGCCAATTGCTGCCCCAAGCCAGAATTTGCAACCGGCTTATTTCTCTGTGTTGCATTCGCTGCATCAATCGGCGGCCTGGCGACACCGATCGGTACGCCTCCGAATGTTATAGGACTTGCTTTCATACGAGAACAGCTTGGTGTTCACATTAGTTTTTTTGAGTGGTGCCTTGTCGGAGCACCTGTCTCTATCTTTCTCATCATTATGTCGACACTCTTACTCGCTGTGAGTTTTCCATCTGGTGTGCGTCATATTGAAGGCATGAGTCAGTTGGTCGCCAATGAAAGGCGACAGCTCGGTTCATGGACAACTGCCCAGCGGTCTACGGCCTTAGCCTTTGGTGTGACGGTAGGTCTTTGGGTAACACCTGGGTTTCTCACACTCACACTCGGCAGTGAGCATCCGTTGTGCCTATGGTTCCGCGACCACATTCCAGAAGGTGTTGCTGCAATTCTCGGAGCAATGCTTCTTTTTATTCTTCCCGGTGATGGTCAAACAAAGCAATCATCACGTGTTCTGCAGTGGCAACAGGCTGCAGGAATCGACTGGGGTATTATTCTTCTCTATGGTGGTGGCATGGCTCTCGGGTCTCTGGCGTTTCAGACTGGGCTCGCGGAGGCCATTGGGAAAGGCCTCACTGCATGGCTTCCGAGTGACACAAGCGGATGGGTTCTTATCGGAGCTGCCGCAGTTGTAGCTGTTTTCACCAGTGAGTTTACGAGCAACACCGCGAGTGCGAACATGGTTGTACCTGTTGCAATTGCTTTGGCATCTGCTTCCGGGGGTGACCCATTATCAACCGCAATCGCTGCCACACTTGCTGCGAGTCTTGGCTTTATGATGCCGGTCAGTACCCCATGCAATGCAATTGTCTACGGCACTGGACGTGTCCCACTTCGATCGATGATGCGGGCTGGTATAGGACTCGATATCGTGGGTGCTGTCACTGTGACTCTTGTAGTGACGATTCTTGTACCTCTGATATTTCAGTCATAGCAGGGCACAGGTTTTTTAAGACCTACCCTCCATACACACCGAAATCGATATCTCTCAATGATAGTACGGAGGCATGACAAGTGGTGCAGGAGATGGCAATCTGCCAGTATGCCGCCATGCTTCGAATTTAGGAAATGCTGGAGGCAGTTTCACACATTGAGATTTTGCCTCATCTTTTGCTCTCAGTTGCCCAGATGCATCAGCATGGAAATGTGTCGGCGGTGGACAACAGGGACGGTTGCAGCAACGGCCTTCAACACTCCCATGCCAAGGAGGCTGGCGATTTCCTTCGCAATTGCATGATGCACTTGGCATGCTCGGTTGGCCAAAAGTGATTGCATCGGTATGCATCACATATTCACCAGCGTGAACAGATAGACAAAAAAATGACACAACCATGAAGAAAAAACATGCTGGCATCAGATGGAGTTGTGCTTTCTTAGATGGTACAAGGTGCAAACTGCTCATCGGTCCAACTCCAAATCTATCGAAATAGCGTGTAAAAATAATCCCAGACAAATTTTATGAGTCTCAAGTACTTCTCCCACATAAAACAGCATCGCTGTCACGTGAGATTTGTTTCAACTCCAACTTCAACTATCGACGTTAGAACAGGGAAAGATAAGCGATGCCGCAAGTAAGTCACTCAGTACCACTTACAACGAATGCACCAACAAACAAACCTGTGCCGGTCAAATTGGTCATGCTTAATAAAAAAACTGTTAGCGCATGAACCACTTTTTTTTCTGATTGATACCTATTTTTAATTTCCTTGAGTTCTGTAATTCTCCACTAGCGTTACCTCGGCAACCGCTTTTGTTCCGACGAAAGAGCAATGATCTAGAATTTAATTCCAAATCGGCTTACGTTTTTCATACACATCCACTGAATTGACTCTCAAATTCGAGAATACTTTGAAAGTTCATCTGAACTACGGTAGAGACAACCCGCTTGTCATTGATTGCCAACCATCTACTGAAATAGTAGAAATGCGAGGCCCTGAAGGTGTTGACATTGATGCATCAGTTGATGTTGTACGAGATGCTCTGTTGCAGCCTGTTGCTGGCCCCGCCTTGCCTGACCATGTCGTTCCGGGTGATCGAGTTGTTATTGCTCAAGCCGGAAATCTACCCGGTGGCCAAGTCCTTTCAGATGCAATTTACCGTGCCATTCTTCAAAGTCTGCAGGCTGGTGGAGTGAGTCCTGATGATATTCAACTTGTCATTGCACGACCGACTATTCAATCAGATGATCCATCCCTCACCGATGATTCCTCTTGCACGACGAACCAACCATTTCCTGTCAACGTCTTCGATCCACTTAACGATGGTGAAACAGCATATTTACTTGCTAATGAAAGTGGTGAACCACTCCACCTCGCTCGCAGTCTTGTTGACGCTGATGTCGTACTTGCTGTTGGAAGCTTTGGTTATGATGCAAGCCTCAGTGGACGTTCTCCTGAGGGTGAACTCTGGCCAAGTTTCGCACGACAGAATCGCCGCCAGGCGTTGGTCACGTCACTCCTGCAGAATCGACGACAGGCTCTCCGTCACTGGCGAGATGAAGCAGAACAAATCACAGCACAGTTGGGTGTCCTTGCATCATTGCATCTCGTAGCTGGAAACAATCAAACATTGGCCGGTGCAGCGTTTGGTTTTCCTGCTGCTTCAGTTACGCAGGCCAGATTACTGGCAAAACAATGGCGACCCTCTCCTAAATCTCGTTCAACACTTACAATTGCAGGTATAACTGACCAACCGTGTGGCTTTGCTGATCTTACTCGAGCCCTTGCTGCTGCTGCTCGTGTCACAAGCCATGACGGAACAGTCTGCGTAGCGTGTACTATGCATGAAGAGCCCGGGCTCATTTTTACTCGCTGGCGACAAGGAATTGATTTACGGATGCTTCTCCATGAGGCCTCTGACTCTGATGACATCAGATTGCACATGGATGCTCTCCAAACCTCACTTTTTGCTCGGGCTCTGGGGGATCGACGCCTTGTTCTTTTATCTCAACTGGAACAAGAATTAGTCGAAGACCTTGATATCGGCCATGCAGAGACTCCTGATGCAGTTAATCGTCTGGCTCAGCAAGCTGATTCGGTATGCGTGCTTCATGAAGCCAACCGACTGTGCCCTCAGAAAATCTGATGGTTCTCTGTACGAAGCTCATATCCCCTTTCACACAACTGTTTCAGTCTTGATGCAAGCGGAAAGGAAATAATTCACCAGGTGACGGCTGGAGAACCGTTCCTTGTATCGCATCAATGGGAAGAGGCCCCCAGTGCCTGCTGTCTCTACTTGCGGCTGGGCAGTCACCTAATACAAAAACATGCCCCACCGGAACGGACCATTCACTCTTATTTGGCGTTGCGAGCCACTGTGTATCACGCCATACCAGTAATTTCTCAGCGGTGACCGTGCAGATTTCTTTTGCAGAAACCTCCTCTCTCTCCGTAAGAAGTTTGATCCCAAGACCGAGTGACGCTACGTCTCGCGGCTGATGGTCCTCATGTGCCACCTCTGATTCAACAGACCACTCTTTAGGAACCTCATAGGCAAGAGACACGCTGACAGCACTGTGGCCTTCAAGAAATTCTTGATGACTTTGAGGTATCGGCCATGCCGTCACGACAAATTGGCCATCAAGCCTTCCTGCAATGACTGCAAGTCGCCCTTGCTTCCTGACTACAAGTCGTGCCATGTGTTGGTTCTTTCCAACCACTATCTCCAGCCCGCACTCTTCATCAAGATCTATATCAAGCACAACTGAAATCCCAACATCTTGAACTATATTGAGACGTCGGGTTTCCTTTGACAACCATGACACATCATCATAGATACGCACGCCATCGATAGCTGGAACTACACCCGGTGATAATTCTGGATGAAACGTTAACCATGCAGTGTGTTTTGGACTCACATGTTCACACACCCAGGTATTGTTCAATTGCCTCCATGATTGCGTTGCATCTCGCCATGAATCCGTCTTCCTGTCAACAATGAGACCGAACTGCTGTAGTAGGCGAGGAGTCTTTCTCAGTATCTCTCCATCTTTAACAAGTTCGCCATCCGCAATTCGAATAGACTCTCCCGCAAGTCCTATGATTCGTTTTGTGACCAATTCATCTTCACGTTTACATACGACAGGTACATATCTTTGATAAGCATCCACCTGTGCAGGCAGCCACGAGATGGCCTCACCATCTCGTAACCCAGGAGTCATCGACACACCTTTGACTTGACCTGAGAAAGGTGTGACACGTGGTGTGTCACAACCAGCCAGTGACACACAGAACAAGATGGTGACGACAAACCGGGTATTCACAACGAGGTTGTCACCCAAGTTCATCTTCGAACTCCTGACTCGCTGGAAATTGCCTTTTGACCTCAGTCCAAAACACCCTTCACAGGCCCCGGCTTTCCAGGGTCTCTCGGAGGCCGTGGAGGTGGCTTTTCTCCAATGTTATATCCACTAGATAGACTATGGAGGTAACTGTCTGGGTCAATGATTGTCCAGCCTGCATAAAAACCACTGCTGTCTGTCACCTTTCGCATCGCCATATACGTCTCAAAAGAGTCTGGTTCAACTAAGTACCTGAGATACCATTTTCCCTGCATATTGCGAAGGACTGTTCCAAAAATCCCGCGCACTGCTTCTTCAGGCTCTTCGCCACATTCTTCAGTCGGAACAATCTCCACCCTTATTTGCCTCCCAGCGCGAACCAGTTTCAGATCAAAATATTTATTTTTTGCTGGATCTTTATTGAATTCATCAATCAATTTCATTGCTTGTGCTTCATTCGAAATGTAGTTCCCCTCTCCTACATTTATCTTGTTCTTATCGATGATCATCTTCAACCGATTTTTGATTGCCGTCTCCATTTGCTTGCCTGGGTCAACAAATGGAATAACTTTTCCATTACTAACAAGGACTTTTCGCTCCTGAAGAAGTGCATTCCCGTCTTTGTTTCGGGGAATATCTTTGGGCGTCGGCGGCCGAACTTCTTTAGGAGGTGGTGCGTTGAGAGTTGGCATGTTTTCCAACTTTGCTAACAAGTCTGTCTTAGCAACGGTAAATTCTTTCTCTTTTTCTTCGAGCGTAGCAAGTTGAGCCATCAGACTCCTTCGCAGTTTTTCTGCTGCAAGTTTTTTTTCTTCTGCTTCCTTCTCTGCTGCCTCAGCCGCAAGCAAATCCTTTTTTGCCTTCAACTCCGCCGCGGCAATATCATCTTGGAGCATGGCCAGTAATTTCTCTGGATCAATTTTCTCCTTGTCGGACTCTGTCTGAAGGGCTAACTTCATTTCTTCCAGCTTTGCCTCTGAATCTTTTGCTGCCTGCTTTATTCGCTCCTGCTCAGCTGGATCGATCTGGGCAATCATCTCTTCCATACGTCTCGCGGCTTCTTGACTCGACAGCTGGACGGCGACAAGAACGATCACGAGAATACCAACAACATTTGTGAGAGCATCAAGCAAAGAATCCATGTTCGCACCGGTTGCTGACGTGTTACTTTTGCGTCGAGCCATAATTCACTCCTTGATGTACATGCCAGTATTGGCTTGAGATTATACGTCTTCAGTCAAGCAGAATTTTTCCCTCACCAGGCAGAGGTGCCTTGCCACTCAGTGCGTCCAGCACGGGTGCGCCATTTGGTAAAACGCCAACAACAAGCCGCTTTTCATTCGTCTTTTCGTATTGATCAACTACCTTCTTGGCCACCCGATATGAATTCACTCCCTCCGGACGAACAAGAAACGTGATAATCGTATCACGTCGTCTTCGAAGAAGCCCTGTCTTCCCCAAATGGGTCAAAACATAGTCGAGTAGCTTCTTGAATGACTTATCACCGGCCATTTTGGCAACAGGCACCTTGATTGGTTTCTCCGTGTCGAAAAGATTTTTATAGTCAAGTTCATTCGGAAGTAACACCAGATTATCTTTTTTTACTTCGACAAAAAATGGACGGCGGACACCACCCCTTCCTTTATTTGCGTAAAGAATTGAAATCGTCTGATCGGGCTTCTTCTTTTTATCTGCAATCTTTGCTTCAATTCTCTTCATTTCCGCGATAATTTCTTGAATCTCAAGATTTCTTTTCTTGAGCTCTGCAGTGTCTTCATCATCTGGTGGAGGCGGTGGCGGCGGCACATCCAACAATCGCCCTTTAGCCTCACGCTGCGCGCGTTCCGCTTCTACCAGTTGCTGCTGAGCTTTTTGGACGCGACTATCACTTGAGTTGCTGTCTTGTTTGAGCTTTTCGAGTCTTTCCTCAAGTCCACGAATAGTCGCGAGATTTTCTTCTGTTTGCTTCTGAATAGCTTCATTTTGAAATAAATCAGCGAGCTTGTCAGTGTCAACAGATTCAAGAACAACAGCCGTAATTATTAGAATCAAGTTTCCAATAACGCATGCCAGAATATCGAGAAACGGAAAAAGTGAAATCTCCTGTTTCTTTTTTTTCCTACGGGCCATGACATTGATTCCATGTGATTACACAGCCTGCCACTTTGCACGGACACATGAACAGACACAATCGACGAGCACTTTAGGTTCGATACTTTATTTTACTATTTTCTTCGGGCTTCTTTTTCTTCCCACCACCGAAACCAAACCAACCACGCTGCATCATTTCAACATTAATGGTTTGACCATTGAGTCGTTCCATTGTCTCTGCAAGCTCTGACAGACTTTTTTGTAGCGACTGAGTGTACTCCTGCACGCTACTTGCAGCCTCTGACATAAGGTCAGTGGACCGTCCCCTCGCGTCCTGCGCAGTGGATGCCATGGCTGCTATTTCATCGCGTGTTGACTCAACCATTTTCCCTAACTGCTCGACCTGTCCGGCATTTTTTTCATACAGCCGATCGTGGGCGTTACTCCAACCCTCCTCGACTTTTACAGCAAGTTTCTCACCCATTCCATCAAGTCTTCCAACAAAATTTGATAATGACTGTTCCGTCTGCGTAATTCGCTCAGTCTGCTTCTCATCGATTTTTTTCCATGAGTCAAAGAGATCCGCAGAGACGCCCTTCCCAAGAGTCTTGAGCTGACCGATCCAGCCCTCAAGCTCTGCCCTATGCACTTTTAGAGCAGCTTGCACAACATCCTGCATGTCATTACGACTTGCAGAAGGCAGGCGATGATCCTCGGAATTCCTGCCATCTTCAAGTCGACGTAAAAGATATTCATTGGTGTACTCATCAACTTCACCAATAACGTCGCCCTCGAGTTTCTGAAGCGCACTTACTGGAAATGTAAGAATCATCGCCATCGCAAGAGCAACCAGTGTGGTATCGAATGATGTACCAAGACCACCTGTAATACTTTTTAGACCAACCTTCAGTGACTCCATATCGCTTGAACTACTCAGCGTATCGGTAAATCCACCAACAGCGGAACTCACACCGATAACAGTTCCAAGAAAACCGAGAATCGGAATCGCCCAAATGAAAACATGGAACATTGTGTAACTCGAGTCGACACTGCTGGCATCGAGATCTGACTGACTCGAAAGCATCGTGGCCGTATCAGCCGCACTTTTTCGGACACGAAAGTGCTCAAGACCTCGCACACATCGAGTGACAAGAAAACTGCCGACGGCATTTTTGGGGAGTTCACTAATGTACTCAAGAAACTTATCAAGGTTTCTTTCTGTAATCTTCTCTCCAATATCACTTGGTAGAACATCAAATAACATGGCTCGCTGCTGGCGACGAATCTTTCGAAGCTTGCCAACGAGCATGGTCGCTGCCCAGAAGAACAAGAATACTTCTGTGTATGGAACCCACTGGCCGGTCGCAAGAGTCGAACCCTCTCCACCCATGAAGAGACGGCCCAGATATGAGCGATCATCTGCTGGTCCAGCAAAAGGTAAAAGTAGGAGATAGAAGACAACTGTGGCTGCGAGACCAAATAGGGCATAAAGTCCTACGTTTACATTTGTATTCGCAGTGACCGACAGCACTCGGGCACGCGCTACTGACTCTGGAGTTTGTGCAACTCCACCTTCTTTTGTTGCCTGCCCTGCTTTTGTACCACCTGCCGGTTTTTCAGGCCGTTTGACGGTTATCGAACTGCGACAATGCGGACAACGTGCGGTCTTGCCAACAAGTTCGTCACGAACTTTGAGGCTTTTATCACAGTCTGGGCAGGACATTGTGAAGTACATTGAAATATTCTCACAAAATTACGGCGTACTGCAGAAATTATGCTCATAAACAGTACGACTCGGAAACAAAATCACACGAGCAACGGCACCCCAACAAGTCGTTCGAAATCTTCCTAATCAGCCTATCGCGACCCGTACAGCAAAGCAACTCATATGAAAACGACAGCTAGCCATTCACTTTTGACCATGCGTGACTTTTCGCGCTCGCAAGTACTGCATCACACACTCGTTGTGTTTCAAGTGCATCCCGAAAGGTTGGATGACACGGTTCGCCCTTTGCGTAGCAGGTCAAAAAATCAGCTACCTGATGCACAAATGAATGCTCATAGCCAATTGCCAGACCTGGCACCCACCAGTTGCCCATATAGGGGTGCTCCCCATCTGTGACATGGACACTCTTCCAGCCACGTTCTGGACCTTCGTCACTGTAGTCAAAGATTTCTAAACGATGAAGATCATGAAGATCCCACTTGATGCTCATATTTTCACCGTTGATCTCAAAGGTATACAACGCCTTGTGACCACGGGCATATCGCGTGCTCTCAAAAAGACCAAGTGAACCGTTTTCAAAATGACAAAGAAACGAGCAGGCATCATCGATTTCAACTGGCTCTTTTTTACCAGTCAGTTGATGCGTTCGTTCCTTCACAAATGTTTCGGTCATGGCCGTCACATCAGAAACTGATCCATTCAGCCAAAGAGCAGTGTCGATGCAGTGGGCAAGTAAATCACCCGTTACACCACTACCCGCGGCCTTTGCATCAAGCCGCCAAAGCGCTTCACCACCCTGGGGCAAATCAGCACTGATCGTCCAATCCTGAAGGAATTCAGCTCTGTAATGAAAGACTCGACCAAGCCGGCCGTCGTCAATCAATTGTTTGGCGAATGTTACAGCTGGAATTCTTCGATAGTTGTACCAGACCGTATTTGGCACCCCGGCTTTCTCTACAGCCTCACACATTATCTCGCCTTCTGCGGTATCCATTGACAGAGGCTTCTCACACAAAATTGCCTTTCCGTGCTTGGCTGCTTCTATCGCTATGTCAGCATGAAGGTTGTTCGGGGTACAGATATCAATGACATCAATATCATCGGAGGCGACAAGTTTTCGCCAATCATTTTCAACACGTTGATACCCCCACTTATCAGCGAAGGCTTGCGCTTTCTCTGCATTTCGTGCAGCAACGGCCTGAAGAACTGGTACATACTCAAGGTCGAAAAAATTCTTTACACGGTTGTAGCCGTTGGAGTGTGCACGAGCCATAAAGCCGTAGCCAATCATGCCAATACGGAGTGGTTTTGCCATCAATCTCTTCCTTTCGCAATCTTTTTTAGTTCCAACCATGTGCATCGCGCACGGCAATCATTGTCTTCAGAATTGTGTTCCATGTTGCCGGGTTTTCAAGCGTTTCATTCGGAAACATGCAGCCATCCCAGCAGATGTGTTCGATGCATCGAGAAGAAGCATCCTCAAGCCAGTACCCAGAACATTTCACAATGTCGAGTTTTCCGTTGGGGTCATCTGCTGGACAGTGTTTTCCAGTTTTATCGTGTGAACCCGCTTCCTGAATTTCACCATCATTTTGTGCAACATGAAAATCAATAGTCCACGGTCGCAGTCTGTCCGTCATCTGCTTATATGCAGCGTAGAACTCTTCAGTCGTACAATCTGAGTTGACCAAGGCATGCTCGGGGGCGTTACAGCCGAGCATATAGAGATAGGTGTGCGCCAAGTCGGCCTGAAATCCAAGCGTTTCCGGCATACCAACTCCTTCAAGAACATCAAGCATATCTCGCCACGAATGCATGCCGGCCCAGCAGATCTCTCCTTCCGCTGCAAGCCTCTGTCCATTATCGGCAGCGATGCGAGCAGCCTCTTTAAAGGTCTCAACTATTCTTGCGGTACCTGCCTTGGCATCTTCTCGCCACTTGGCAACACCAAACTCGGCTGAGTCTATACGGATGACGCCATATTTCCTGACTCCGTGCTGCTCAAATACTCTGGCGATACGACACGCCATTTTCACCGCTGACAAGAACTTTTCTCGTGACTCAGCATCACCCATTGCCGAATCGCCAACTGTACCTGGCCAAACTGGTGCTACGAGTGAGCCAACCGCAAAACCATGACTCGCGATTTTATCAGCGATCTTGAAGAGTTCGTCATCGGTCGCTTCGGGATTGGTATGTGGTAAGAAAAGGAAATAGTCAATTCCATCAAATTTCTGGCCATCAACTTCTGCTGCTGCTGTGAGCTCCAACATTCGGTCCAACGATATCGGTGGCTCCTGACCCTCGTCAGTCCCCTTTCCGACAAGGCCTGGCCACATTGCATTATGAAGTTTTGGACTCGCGTAAGACATTTAGGTGTTCCTTCCATTCATGGGCAAATCTTCGTGGACATCTGGGACGAAATAGCGAAGTGCTACAAGCGGTTCAGGGTCGGTATTTTCAACTGGATAGCCACCTGCTGCGGCTTCTGCAGAGATAACCAACTCATCTGCAGTCATCTTTCTGAAGCGGATACGTGTAGATGGCACTAATGTAGGTGATCGTCGGGAAATGATTTGCCCAGCACCCAAAGCCTTTTTGACAGTATCACTCGCGTCTTTTGATTGAAGGAGAATTGCCAACGAACTACTCACTGCAGTCATAAATCTGGGTACCCCTACGTCAATTGAATCTACAGTACGATTCTTAAAGATTACGTTGTACGACCCGACGTCGAGTGCTGCAAGGAGCAGAAAACACCGTTTCTTGCTGTTTTCGTACCAAATAGTGTCTCATCGTCACCAGTACCGGTAGAAACCTGATACTTCAACACATTTAAGGCCGTCTATTGGCTGGACTGATGGCTTGGTATCTCATGATCTAGGGATGAAAAAACATTCACCACTCAAGGAAAGAAAATGGCCAAAGATTTTGAGGGATCACCGTTTGACATCCGCGCTGCTGTTTTTGATCTTGATGGCCTACTCGTGAATACAGAAGAACTCTACCAGGAAGTAGGGACCGATTTATTACGTCGTCGAGGGAAAACCTTTGATGCGGAGCTTCTCGATGCAATGATGGGCCGTCCTCAGCACAAGGCATTGTCAATTATGATTGAATGGCATGGGTTGGATGACACTGTTGAGACTCTTGCTGATGAAACAAAAGCGATCTTCCAAACACTTCTTTCCACACGACTCGCACTCATGCCGGGTGCTAAAGAGCTGATCGAACACATTCGGCAACTGGACATCTCACTCGGTGTTGCAACAAGTAGTGGGCCGGAGTTTGCCCACGACGTACTCTCTCGTGTTGGTCTAATCCACCACTTTCACTTTATCCTGACGTCTGCCGATGTCACTGCAGGAAAGCCTAATCCGGAAATCTATCAATTGGCTGCCAAAAAAGCTGGCGCACAAACTGGGAACATGCTTGTTTGTGAAGATTCGGAAAATGGATGCAAAGCTGCTGTTGCCGCAGGTGCGATTACCGTAGCCGTGCCATGCGGCCACAGCCTACGGCATGCTTTTCCTGGTGCGCAAATTGTTGCCACATCCCTTGCTGATCCTCATATTTATGAGTTGCTTAATTCTCGCGCTGATAGAAAAAGTCCTGATGAGGCTTGACCTACTTTTTCTTTTCTTTATCGGTCGGCTCGGGATTCATCACATCGAACAGGTCCCTACGTTTGTTCCACGATCGCCTGACCTGTGATCGAATCTTCCAGATCGACACATTGTCCAACTCAACCGTTCCATCTTTTGGTCCTGCAAGACCAAGTCCGTTGCCGCCGCTAGGGTTTGCCTTTGCCAGACAATCATGCTTGACATACCAGGTTGGCCCATCGACAAACTGAATAACAAACTCATCACCCTTGAGCTCTGCTAATGCGTGATACCACGTTCCAGGTGCATATTTAAATTCGTCCGACTCGGCAACTTTGAGTGTCTCGTGGTCAACGATCACAAACGTACCCTTGCTACTAAATTTTACTCGACAGACATGGTGACCAAATTCAATGAAGGGAACGATGTCTGTTTCCTCACCACCGACGAAGCGAAAGGAAAAACCTGCAAGAAACTCTGGTGGAGTGACTGGCACACTCACACGGGGCTCATATCCATAGTGGTGTGTTCGACTTGCCTGATATTCCTCTGAAGAGGGTCGGCCTCGCAAGACTCCATCTTCTACAGACCAACGCGTACCCTGTCGGTTCTGCCAGTTCGTTTTCTTGACTGGCCCACTTTTCGAAAATGTTTCCTGCAACACAACCTTGTCAGGAATCACCATAAGTGGCTGCAGTGCACTCCACTCTGCTGCTGAACAGGCTGTGACGACAGAAAACAAGTTCAGGCTTACAAGGAACATCCTGATTGCGATCATTCTCATTGCGCTTCTTCCTCTTTAATGCAATGCTTCTGTGTCCTGTTTTGTGCAGACACACATTGCTCATCGATAAGAACATAGTAACCGGACCATGTTACAACACATTATGTATTTACCATCTCTATTCAGAATGCTGAAATCGTGTCACTGAGTACTCAGGCTCAGACTCTGTGATCTCGCAGAAAATTCTGGTGCATACCGGCTGCGAATGGTCGCGAAACCACTTGATGATTGCCCTCGGTGTGCGACACGTAGTGAATACTCAAGGACGTGAGTCCCTTGAGGTAATTGTTCGAAGAAAAACTGCGTGCTTGCGTCTCTCGTTACCTGATACCAACCAACACCATCTGCCCAACGCCAGCCTGAAAGGACATCCATTGGTTCCGTCACACAGGGCCGATGGTCTGTAAGTTCAAGAAACTCGTATGTTCGATCACTTGTGATTTTCAACCGCACAACAAGTTCTTCACCCACGCCTACTTTTTCTAATGCCACCACTGGTTCAAGTACAGGGCCTGACTTTGTCATTGTTCTGATAAAAAGTTCTTTTGTGACTGCAAGTTCGTCTCGTCCAGAAGCTTCAACATTCTCAATGTGATCGAGATACTGCCAATGAACGCCGCCGAACGCCAATCCACCACCTTCGGCTTTCTGAAAAATTATTTCTGCCATCGATGGCGTAATTTCTCTGCGCACAAATCTGTTCTCGAAAAAGCCGGTGCCGGCTTCTACCTTGCTTGCTCCATTCTCACCGGGCTTTATTGACTCTCCACCAACTGTTACCTCAACGAGTGAAGAATCACCAAGAAGATCGTCCCCTCGACCAAGGAGCACACCGACAGCATTTGCAGTTGCCGGACTTCCAGGCCAACGGCTCGTTCTCTTCTGCTGAACAAGCCAGGCCTTCATTGCTTCAACTGATTCTGTATCCCCAACAATTTCATCAAATGCCTCGATCATAAGCGACTGTGTTTCGATCGGGGCCTGGGCCCAACTCCACCACATTGGATGTCGGTTTCGCCACCACATACCTTGCCAATTATCTTCCTTTCGGTCAGCAGCCTGCTCACCTCGCGGCCCACCAACAGCTCGTTGCTTAAGGCTTTCAATAATCGACTCTGCTGTTACACGCTCACCGCCACGAAAAAGTGCAATCGCCAACTGACCCTGACTACGATTATGCGAAAGTTCCGTCCAACTCTTTTGTCCTACCCGCATGCACCATGCATGGGCTTCAGCTGCCTCCCCGGCAGGTGGAGAATCAGCCAGGAAAAAACTTCTTGCATAGAGAGCGAATACACCCAGCTGAGTAAGCACTGGCTCCGAGGCTAATGCGAGGTTGCCAGCTTTGTGAGCTCGCTCCTGACGTTGTTCAGCCAAACGCTTTTCTTCAATGAGACGAGCATCGATCCACGGCAAAGTAGATTGCGGCAGAGTCATATCAATGTTGACACCATTGGCGCGAAGTCGACCAAAGCCCGAAACAATAGATAGCGTAATCGTGTCACTGGAACGACCTCCCGGAAACCACGGCCATCCTCCGTCAGGATTCCGCAGGCTTTGAAGGCGTTCGATTGCTGAAGAAACCTCCGACCGGACACGGCTCTCATCAAAAAGATTTGCAACGCGAGCCCTCGCCTCAGTTTCACTCGTGGCATCACGAACCCATGGTGTCTCTGCAAGAAGAGTCTTCACAAGAACTTCATTGTTTTCAAGCGGACTTTTCAGTGTGTTTGTACCTCGCCATTGCTCAAAGATCTTTTCAATTCGCGGATCACTTGTAACAAGATGCTTTGCATACGCATTTGCATACAGTCGATAGAAAAGTGCATCAACACTTTCATCATTTCGTTCCATCAGGTAGGGAAGAGCCATCACGGCATACCATGCTGGGTTTGACACAGCCTGGATAGCCAGTGACTCATTCTGAATCGCAGACGAACCCTTTTGCTTACTCTCTAACAGTTTTTCTAAAATAACTGTACGTTGCTCACCACCACGCACCGTAATGGGAATCGTCTCAGTGACGAGTACTTTTCGAGGGAGCACCGGCAGTGTCGCCTCCTCTCCATCCGAAAGACGACGAGCTGATCCAGTCGTTGTTCCTGTCGCACGATACCGAAGTACATCTGTTCCGTCCGTGATAGACACTGTAAAAAAGACTGCCTCGGATGCCCCAGCTGGCAAATCAAAAGACTGTTCCTTCGTATCTTGTATCAATGCATCGCGGTTGTCATTTGTGCGTGCATCGAACAAAGCGAATCGCACTGTTCCCGACAGGCGTCCGCTCGATGTATTGCTCACTTTGACTGGAATCTGAACGGTATCACCTTCGCGTAAAAACCGAGGTGGCATGGGCTCCACCATTAAGTCCTTTGATGTCACACAGGTATCAAGAAGGTTTCCACTTCGAATCTGTTTGTCATGTACAAAGGCTTTGAATTGCCAGGTTGTCAGTGTGTCAGGCAGAACAAACTCAAGCGTGACACTTCCGGCCTTATTCGAAGTAACTGTCGGCATAAAAAAAGCAGTTTCCGCCATGTTGGTGCGCGGTGGGGGTGAAACTGCACCCTTTCCTTTCTGTGAATTCTCATCTCTACTGTTTGCTGTTTCTTTTTGGGCAGAGTTAAAATTCGCTTGTGTGTCTGCACTCGTATCAGCCATCATCATTTCATCAGAGGCAGCAAAAGCCACCGCCCCTTTGGCCATAGCCCCTTCAGGCACTCCCATTGCTGCCGCTGGCATCGATCGCATTCTTACCATACCTCCACCACCTAGCATGCCTCCAAAGCCACCATTGACTGGTGATCCGAAGGGGCGACGAAACTGATGATACGAGATACGAACACTTTGATGATCTCGTGCCCATGATCCATAAATCTGCCGCATAGCACTCGCAGAATTTGTAAACCTCAGCTGCCAACGACTCGAATCGCGCGCGAAGAGAGCAAGGGTTGGCCATTGGTGTGATGCGAGTGCATCAAGTGATTGGTCGTAAAGCGTTGCGGTCATCTCTGCAAGAGCTGCTCGTGCTGGACCAGCGAGTGGATCAGCCTCTGTTCGAATGGTCGCCTGCCAGACTTGCTCCGTTGCAGGTTCCAATCGTCTCGTGAACTGTTCCCATTGGACAGATAGCTTTTTATCCGTCCATGGCACATCAATCCTCTGCGATTCATGATAAAGACGACCCTCACGAACCATCCATGCGCGAAGTGTGACACCACCTCGATGAGCATCTTCTATCTTGAATGAAACTGGCATCTGTGTTCGCTCATTATTTGTCCAACCACGCTTGAGCACACGGCCAGATTGCACAATCTCGACTAAAAAACTGCCTTGGCTATATCCCGTTCCCACAATCGCGTGCAACTCATCTGCAACTTCAACTGTTGAATTCTCAACTCGTAATACAAAAGGCCGTTTTATTTCATACTTTTTGGCCTTTGGGTTGTTCACCTCGACAAGTCGTGTTGCGATGACTTCGGGACAATCTGCAGTAGCCGGGATCGTAAATGTTGCTCGGTAGATACCGGGCTGAAGCAGCACTGTGGCTTTGCCTTTCCCACTGGAGACATCCGTCACAATTTCATTGGTTGTCACCTGTTTTCCTTCGGCCCATGTTTTTGGATCATCATCTTGCGGCTCTGGAAGAAGAGACGACCCTCTGCTTTTTTGTCTTCGCAACACGTCATATGGAACCGTACGAGCTGTGAGATCAATCCGGGCAACACGCTTCGGCTGAATCAACTGATTGAGTCGGAGTGTTCCAGCTATCCCTCGGGGCGCGGCATCAAGCGATAGGGTTGAGACATGAATTGTGACTGAAGCAACATTTTCATCATTCGTGACCTGCCAATCATCAACATCCAGAGTTGCTTCCACATCAACATATCCAGCCAAAACTCGCGTATCTGTAGACCGTGTTTCACCACCTGAATCAGTCACATCAGCAGTCACGTGATACGTGAATGTCGGAAGCGACTCTGGTGGTGACACTCGATCAGGTACAGCTGGAAACGTAATACTGAACGTTCCGTCGGCATCTGTTATCGAATGCCCGCGGGCTATGCGTCGTGTTCCGCCGTCAAAGGGTAGCCACGGGAAACACCACCGACACCATATCGGAAACCGAACCTCTCGCTTCACATTCCAGACAACCTTTGCACCTCCAACTGCTAAGCCGGTATACGTCGAAGCGGTTCCCGAAAGCGTTACAAGTTTTTCAAGTTGGACAGACTCTGTCGGTGAGGCCAGCTCAACCTGAAATTTGGGTCGCTTATATTCTTCAATGCGAACACCCGTCGCACCTGTTGCACCACTTCCTTGAGCACGCACCGACCATCTACCAGGAAGTGAGCCTGTTGGAATTGGAAAGGTGCCTTGAAAAGATCCAAAGCCATTTGTTTTCAAAGAGAGTTTTGAAACTTGCCTCCCATTCGCATCCTGAAGGAATGCCTCGACTGACGCTTTCGATATTGCAGTCGCGCCGCGACGATCAGCTGCTTGCTCAATCAGAATACCTTTGAAATGGAGCTGCTGACTTGGTCGATAGATCCCACGGTCTGTCATCAACACGATAGACCGTTTGGGCCGTTGTACGTTTTCACGATGCCACAATCGTTCCGGCTCGGTCAATACGTGGTGAATCTGACCATCGATCGCAGAAGACACAACAAAGATAGTTTCCTGTCCTGAATGAGCCTTCAACGTGTACTGGCCATCCTCGTTGGTCTTTATTGTTTCTTGCTTCACCATCTTTCGTGGGCGTGATCTCTGATCACGTTGCCATGCTGTCACTTCGGCTCCGTGAATCGGCTTCCCACTTTCCACATCAACGACGTATCCGGTGTGTTGTGGAAGTTGTGCCTGATAGTCCGTTGTATTCACAGCAGATATTCGACTGACCCAGACAAGTGTTGTCGAAACAATATTATCACCATCACTAAAATCTCCACGATGACTGCATACGACCCAGTACGCACCAGGACTAATCGTTTCTGTTACGAATACTGAATCGACAGAAAGTTCTTCAATGGAAGATCGGTAATCATCGGTTTGTGGAAGAACAACAGTGGCGTCTTGAATGCTTGGAAGCGAAAGAATCCGCTCACGATCTTTTTGATCAATCCCGCGCCCATACGGCTTTCCCTCAAGCAGTCGCTCTTCCCAATCTTCCTTCACAAGTCGCAGATGCATTTGCTCAATGTTACGATAGGTGACATGGAGTGCCGGCCAGGGCTTGGCCCAGGTGCGTTCTGTTGCAACAGCCAATTCCTTGGCTTCAATCAGGGCAATCAGGTTGTGACATTGTTTTCCACCAATGGTTGTCGGGTAGCGATCAACTGCTTTGAGTGCAATCATTCGAGCTTCGGCTGGGCTTTCAGAACGAATGATCTCTGCGAGCTGAAATCTCGCCATCGCACTGATCTCATGATCCCCACACTGCTCAATAAAACTTCGTAATGCCTTACAGAACTCCTCGTCTGGTTCAGCCTCTGCGTTAGCAACTGCCACACCGCGCGCCCAGATAAGACGGTCAAGATCTGCCGAGTGAAAGGCTGTCTGGTCTTCATCATCTGCATGAAAATCCAAGATTTGTTGATAGAGACTGATGACCCGCAGTACTGGTGAATCTTTATCCGTTACTGATTCCTTGTCTGCTTCAGCTTGGGCTGGCTTCCACTTGCGGAAGATATTGACGCCTTGGAGAGCTGGGCTCGATGCCTCAAACTCAAATGCATCCTCGGGATCAACCAGACCCCGTTCACCTGTCTGATGAAATGCAATTGCATCGCGCGCCACAACATCCCAGAGAGTCGGCCGGTACGCTTTTCCCATCGAACCGGCTTCGATCAGCATGGCCCAGTCGTCGACAGGTAAATCTTTGAGTCCTCTATCATCAGAAAGCGCTTTCTCGAATTGATCGTGTATTTCAAGAACAATCTGTCGAAGGTCCCACGAACTTATTTCTGAAAGATTTCGATCTGCATTACTCTTCACTTGAGTTGTTCGCTGAGCAAATCGCCATCGATTCATTTGGAAAAACGTCCATGTCCAGTTGGCCTGAATGGCTTGCAGCGCGCCACGAGTTTGCACGGGTGCAGTTTCCGTTGCTGCATCCAGATCAATCAAACGTTGTGGGTCATCTGCTGGTCGATCTGTATTTTCAAGTAACACACGGGTCGCAATCGCGCGAGCAACCTCATCCCATACCCGCTCAGTGATGGCTGCCTGCTCTATTCCTCTGAGCACATCCCTGCCGGTCTTTGGCTTTCTTTCATCAATAGCTTTGGTAACACGCTGCCACTCTTTCTGACGAGGCACTGGAGGATCTGCTGCATGAAGTGTGGTAACACAGCAACTGACAAAACAGAGCACGTGCAGAATGTGACGAGTCATTTTTCGATTTCCCACAGATTCAGAAAGAAAAGACTATTGGAAGAAGAAGTACATACCAGAACCTAAAAAACGTTTGTGTCGATGGAACACCGTTGCTTTCTGGTATGAAAACAATGTTTTTTTGTACTTTTCCTCCCTCTTCTACGCTGAGACTTTCTTGCCGTTACGGAAAAAAAGTGCTATTACTAAGTATAGATAGACCCCGCTGATCGATCCCCTCTGGGATCCGCGCTTGTACGTTTTACACTGCAAGTGGCGACGTGGGTGTTCCCAACGGACTCTCTGGAGTTACATCGATGGAACCCTCGCCCATGCGGCTACCAATACAACGCGGTTCGTTGACCCTGCGTTTTGCAGGGTTTGCAATCGCTTTGGTTCAAATCGGCCTCACTCCTGAGATCGTTCGAGCTGAGGAGCCACTTTCGTATAACGAACATATTCGCCCAATTTTGGTTGAAAACTGTTTCTCCTGTCATGGAGCAGACTCGGCGAGCCGAAAAGCTGACCTTCGCCTCGATCGTCGAGATGATGCCATTGAATATGGAGCCATCATTGCTGGTGACCCCGACTCAACAGTTCTGCTCGACCGAATTTATTCTGAAGACCCCGAAGAGGTCATGCCTCCACCGGAGATCAAGAAAACACTTTCTGCTCAGCAGAAAGCCCTTCTCACCCAGTGGATCAAACAGGGTGCCGAATACGAGCCGCACTGGTCATTCATTCCACCAACGCGGGTACCAGTTCCAAAAGTGAAAAAACAGGATTGGGTTCGCAACCCTATCGACTCCTTTATTCTTTCAAAGCTTGAAGCAGAAGGACTTCTTCCGGCTGCAGAAACTGATCGTAGAACACTCGCTCGACGTCTGTCATATGACCTTACTGGCCTTCCACCAGAACCCGCAATTGTTGAGGCGTTTGTTCTTGATCCGCATGCCGATGCCTACGAAAGACTCGTTGACTCATTCCTCTCGAAACTTGAGTGGGGTGAACATCGTGCTCGCCATTGGCTTGACTATGCTCGATATGCTGACACCCATGGCATTCACTTTGATAACTTCCGTGAAATCTGGACATACCGCCAGTGGGTTATTAATGCGTTCAACCGCAATATGCCATTTGATCAATTTACGATCCTGCAACTTGCAGGAGACCTGGTCACTGATCATGGACCGGGTGCGACGCCTGATCAGATTCTTGATAACAAGATTGCCACTGGCTTCAATCGCTGCAATATGACGACCAATGAGGGTGGCATCATTGATGAGGAATACATTGTCCTCTACGCAAGGGATCGCACTGAAACCACAGCGCAGGTTTTCATGGGGCTCACTGCTGGTTGTGCCGTCTGCCATGACCATAAGTTTGACCCACTGTCACAAAAAGAGTTTTACGAACTCTCCGCATTCTTTAATAACACAACGCAGCGTGCAAAAGACGGTAACGTCTATAACACCCCACCTGTTCTCGCCGTACCACTTGCTCAAGATAGAACTCGATTTCGTAAAATTCAGAAAGAATTGCCTGTTGCACGAGCAGCTTTGGCAACCCGCAAGAAGAATGCGAAAACCGAATTCCACACATGGGTTCAATCACTCACGGAGGATCAGGTCCTTGCAGTACGGCCTCAAGAGACGCCACTTGTCGATATTGCATTTTCTGAGGGTGAGGGAAATAAAACAAAGGCATCTTTTTTAGGGAAACAAACCACCATACCGCTTTCAGACTCGACTTCATGGCTGCCAGGTCCCAGCGGCATGCCTGCTGCATTAGTGAATGGAAAAGCTCTCGAACTTTCATCAGCTGGTGACTTCGAACATGATCAGCCCTTTACTATTTCCTGCTGGGTCAAACTTCCCAAAGAAGATGGGAATAAAAATTTTTCCATTGCTTCTCGGATGGATGAGTCCAACGCACACCGAGGATGGGATCTATGGGTTGAAGACCGCCGTGTCGGCATGCACCTGATCCACAAATGGCCTGAAGACGCATTAAAAGTTGTCGCAAAAAAACAACTCAAGCCAGATGTCTGGACACTCGTCACGCTGTCATATAACGGCAGCGGGAATCCTGGTGGCATCAAAATCTATTACGATGGTGTTGTGCAGCAAAAGCCAAAGGTCGCAAACAACAAATTTAAGAAAAATACAACACGTACTGAGACAGCGTCATTTGTTATTGGGAGTCGAACAAAGGGATCGCCTGCTAAAAACCTTGGTCTTACCAATGTTTCTATCTGGGGCCGAGCTCTTACTCAAAACGAAGTCGAACGTATTGCAAAAGCCGATCTTCTGATTGATATCGTCAAACTTCCGAAGGATGAGCGGCTCCAGGCTGCGAATCGTCTGTATGATTGGTGGCTCATGGCTTTCGATAAACCGTTTCAGGCAGCCAAGGCTCGAGAGAACGCATTGGTCGGCGAAGAAGCAGCCATCAAAAACCGTGGCACCATTGCTCATGTCATGCAAGAAAAGCCAGACATGGCCAAAGCTTTTGTCCTCGATCGAGGAGAGTACGACAAACGTCTTGATGAGGTGGCTCCTGGAACTCCAGCCGCACTTCCGGCCTATCCAGAAACGCTTCCAAAAAATCGACTGGGATTAGCGCAGTGGCTCCTCCTGCAAGATCACCCACTTACAAGTCGTGTTACCGTCAATCGATTCTGGCAAGAAGTCTTTGGGACTGGCCTTGTTCGCACGAGTGGTGACTTTGGCATTACCGGAGAACTCCCAAGCAATCAGGAACTCCTCGATTGGCTTGCCGTCGAATTCCGTGAAAGCGGGTGGGATGTGCAACATCTCTTCCGACTTTTTGTGACGAGTGCAGCCTACCGACAGGCTGCAACGGCTACGCCTGCAAAACTACTTAAGGATCGCGAGAATCGTTTGCTGTCACGAGGTCCTCGTTTCCGAATGGATGCCGAAATGATTCGTGACACGGCCTTGGCAGCAAGTGGTCTGCTTGTCCAGAAAATTGGTGGTCCAAGCGTCAAGCCATACCAACCCGATGGCGTCTGGAAAGCGGTTGCCATGCCACAAAGCGACACAAAAAAATATGCCGCAAGTACCGGCGCTGATCTGTATCGCAGAAGCATGTATTGGTTCTGGAAACGATCGGCTCCGCCAACCTCGATGGATATTCTTGACGCGCCGTCACGTGAAGTCTGTACGGTGAGGCGAGACAGAACGAATACTCCATTGCAGGCACTTGTAACGTTAAATGATCCGCAGTTTGTGGAAGCGTCCAGGGCACTAGCCGACGATGCACTGTTCTTAGGTGGGAGCAATGACGACCAACGTATCGATTACATCACAAACAGGTTGTTATCCCGGCCACTGACTGAAGCTGAAAAGCCTGTTGTTAAAAACTCACTGGCTGATTTGACGACCTGGTACAAGGAACATCCTGACGATGCACAAGCCGTCATCTCAGTCGGACAATCACAGCCTCGTCATGAAGATGCCGTGACGTTAGCAAGCTGGACCATGCTGACAAATCAACTCATGAATCTGGACGAAGTACTTTCCAAATAACCCATCCGCAAGAGATGAATCCATGAATCCACCAATTCGATCACCTCTGGACGAACTGGGGCTCAACCTCACACGACGACGTTTCTTTGAACAAGGAAGCCATCTCCTTGGTGGTGCGGCGCTTGCATCGCTTCTACCAGGTGGACTTACGCACGGCGCACCGAGTGCCCAAAACAATTCAAACATTGAGATACCACGCGTACCGGGCGCCATCGGACCTCACTTTGCCCCGAAAGCAAAACATGTCATCTATCTGCATATGGTTGGTGGACCACCGCAGCAAGATATGTATGACTACAAACCCGTGATGGATGACTGGTATGACAAAGAATTGCCTGAAAGCATTCGTAACGGCCAACGACTGACAACCATGACATCTGGTCAGAAGCGATTTCCGATTGCACCTTCCAAATTCAAATTCAAGCAGCACGGTGAAAGTGGCATGTGGGTGACTGAACTCTTGCCATGGACTGCAAAAATGGTTGATGAGATGTGCTTTGTACGAAGCATGCATACAGAAGCGATCAATCATGAGCCTGCTATTACCTACATGCAGACTGGGAATCAAATTACGGGACGTCCCTGTCTGGGCTCATGGACAAGTTATGGCCTTGGAAGCTTGAATGAAGATTTACCAGCGTTTGTTGTTCTTGTTGCCCAATCGACAAAGCCAGCACAGGCGCAGGCCATTGGAGCGCGACTCTGGTCGAGTGGATATCTTCCGGGTGAATATGCCGGCGTAAGCTTTCGTTCGAGTGGTGACCCCATTCTTTACATTAATAATCCACCAGGGGTTTCCGATGCCGTTCGTCGAAAAACACTTGATGGACTGCAGGCTTTAAACCAGCAGACGTTTGAGAAAATTGGTGACCCTGAAATACGAACACGAATTGCTCAGTACGAAATGGCCTATCGGATGCAGACCAGCGTGCCTGACCTCACTGATATTTCTCAGGAGTCTGAAAGTACGCTTGCGTTGTATGGTGATCAGGTAAAAAACGCAGGGTCGTTCGCGAACTCTGTGCTCATGGCACGTCGCATGGTGGAGCGTGGCGTACGGTTTGTCCAGCTGTACCTCAATCATTGGGATACACACAGCGACGTTGCGAACCGCCTCCCGAATGGCTGTCGAGATATTGACCAGGCCTGTTACGGATTAATCAATGACTTGAAGTCTCGTGGGCTTCTTGATGACACGCTCATCGTCTGGGGTGGTGAATTTGGCCGTACGGTTTATTCGCAGGGTGGTCTGTCAAAAGAAAACTATGGACGTGATCATCATCCACGTTGCTTCACGATGTGGATGTGTGGTGGTGGAGCCAAGCCTGGGCAGATCTATGGTGAAACAGATGACTTCTCATACAACATCGTGAAAGATCCTGTGCATATTCGAGATTTTCATGCCACGGTGCTTCACCTGCTTGGCTTCGACCATGAGCGATTTACATATCGTCATCTTGGTCTGGATCAGAAACTGACAGGTGTTGAGCATGCCAAGATCATTCATGACCTGCTTGCCTGACGGTGCTGCGGTCTCAAAATAGACTGCACCATCTGTTTCCAGATTCACTCAGCAGCAACAGGCTAATTACCTGTTTTTTCCGCGATGTTTTCGTAACGCTTGGCAGAACGAGAACATCTGCTCATCATGCAGGTTGAAAGTGTGGTGTTCTTTTCAAAGAGGGGTCTATCTGATGATCAAGTATTTTTTAGCAGTTGTACTCAGTCTGCACTGTGCATGTGCCTATGCTGAGAGTCGTCCAAACGTTCTTTGGATTTACCTCGAAGATGTGAGTGGGTGGCTCAGTTGTTATGGCGAGACACTCATTGAAACACCGAACTTTGACCGGCTTGCTGCACGTGGTATTCGCTTTGATCGATTCTACACGCCAGCTGGTGTCTGCTCAGCAACTCGTTCTGCCACGATTGTTGGCGCAATGCAGACGAGTTTTGGCATTCACAACCACCGTAGTGGACGACCAGATTTTCGTGGTCAGGCCATGGGCGCAGCCTTTGATGACATCCGATTGCCTGCAGGCGTCGAACCTCTTCCAGTTTTGATGAAGAAAGCCGGGTACTTTACGTTTAATCAATCTGGCAAAGATGACTACAACTTTAAATGGAGTGCAGAAAATTTCTATAGCCCGAACAGCAAAACAAATCTTTGGCGGAACCGCGAAGATGGCCAACCATTTTTTGGGCAGGTTCAACTTCGTGGCGGCAAGCTTGGCAAGCGGGCAAAGCCAGTGATTGATCCTGCAACCGTACCTGTTCCGCCGTACTACCCAGACATTCCTGAAGTGCGTGAAGAAATTGCGCATCACTACGACTGTCTTCTGAAGACTGATCAGGAAATTGGCAACCTGCTTGACCAGCTTGAAAAGGATGGACTCACTGATTCAACGTATATCTTCTGCTTTAGTGACCATGGCTACAAACTTCATCGCCACAAACAATTTTTATACGAAGGTGGTATTCGCATGCCACTGCTTGTGGCTGGCCCTGGAATCAAATCAGGGCAAGTACGTGATGATCTTGTCAGTGGTATTGATATCGCGCCGGCAAGCCTTGCAGCTGCTGGGCTTTCTATTCCTTCTTTTATGGAAGGGCGAGATTTCTTAGCAAAAGATTACACACCACGTGAGTATCTTGTCGCTGCTCGTGATCGATGTGATTACAGCATTGAAAAAATTCGGGCAATCGTCACGCCACGATTTAAGTATCTGCGCAATTATTTGACAGACCGTCCTTTTATGCAGCCGAGTTATAAAGATCCGTGGCCTGTTTCCATACGATTTCGAGAGATGATGGCCAATAATGAGATGAATGAGACACAACTCATTTTCTTTGGTCCAGAAAAGCCGCCTGAAGAACTGTATGATCTGGAGAATGACCCACATGAAATTCATAATCTTGCTGAGGATTCTGCATTTCAGAAAGAGCTTGAAGAGCATCGTGCGATGTTGAAAGACTGGATTGCAGAAACTGGTGATCAGGGCCAGGCAACCGAAAGTGATGCTGGTTTACTTGCAGCCTTGAAGCGGTGGGGAGACAAGTGCGTCAACCCGGAATATGATCGTGTACGATCGCAACTCAACGAATCCAAAAATTGATTCCGTAATTTGCTTCAGTTCTACTAGTGTCACCCATCAAACGCCCTCGTAGCTCAGGGGATAGAGCACCGCTTTCCTAAAGCGGGAGTCGCAGGTTCGAATCCTGCCGGGGGTACTACCTTCTCCAGACGTATAGCGTTTTTTTGCGATTTGTATCCGCTGGATACAGATATGGATACAGAACCGCTCAACTGACTATCCCAATCCCCGCTCAAGATGGGGTCTAAAAGGGCCAAGTTTCAGCACAGATTTCGGGCCAGTTTCAGGTAATGCAAAGGGAAAAATATGGCTATTAATTTGGGCCTATAAATATAGGGTTAATATCTATGCAAAATATCTATGCAAATTTGCATTTAAATCTTGACAACAGAATGCCGATACTGTATAATAAGAGCATACAAAGGACGGATGAGACTATTTTTTAGGACTTTTGGAGGATTAGACATGGGATGGCAAGTTTACTCGCGAACGAACATTTGGGGCAGTGAAAAAGCAATCAAGCAAATTGAAGAACTAATAAGCAGCCCAGAAGCACTTGAAGCAAAGTTTCCATGTGTCTCGACCTTCGGCCTACCTTATGTCTCCTACAAAACAGACAGAGACAATAATCCCTGTGGATATATCCAAGTTGTGTTCGACACTCGGAAAGAAGTTCCAGAAGATCTATTTGCTTGGTGCGAAAGCCTCGAATGCCGTATTGATGCGGTATCAAACTGCGAAGGAGACAATGACGAGGAGCATTATGATTCCGAGACAATCAAAGAAGACCGTGAATACAAACTGGAACACCTAGAGGAACGTCTAGAGGCTCAAAAAGAAAAACTCGCTGAAGCACAAGCCGAAGAGGAAATGGGTATAGGAGTGCAAAATAACTCCAACGGTGGTGTTACTTTCTCAGCAGCAGATATGGCCAAGGCCATGGTACAGACAACAGAAGGTAATATTGCCAGACTACGACAGCAAATTGCTGGAGACATTTGGACACAAGCATTAGAGGACTAGTTGGAGATGGTTGGTGGTGGCTGGGACATTTAAAACTAAGTAGATGATTCAATACATCATCGGGCCTAGTGTTCGATTCAAACCAGTATCATCTATTTTTTGTCAGGCCACCGCTGACCGGATCCAAATTTGAGGATGAAATTATGAGTGATTTGGAAAAGAAAATTGAAGCAATAGACGACATGACGCGAGAAATTGCTGCAATCCAACACAACAATTACTTCATTCTTGAACAATACCGACTCGTTGAAGAACAAATAAACAAAGTTCGCACCAAATATGAAAAGAAATTCAGTGGAAAATTAGCCAGTGACGACCTGCTAAACAAAAAAATAAAGCAATATCGGGAGGAATTAGAACTAAGAAATGAGGTTCTTCCTCAAAGTAAAAAGAAATTGGTACTAAGAATTACAGGCCAATTAAAAGTACAGTTCTTAAAGGCAATGCTTCAGGACTTCGCCGCCAATGATATTGAGACTGTGACGCTAGACGACATGGTTAATTGGTGCAGCAGGAAAAGTAGAAGTAAAGGAGCGGCAAAGATCTTGAATGAATTGGGTATTGGGGATATTTCCATACCATCAACACAGTTCTTTCAAACCACTATCAATGGAAACAATATTCGTCTGTACCCAACAGAAGCATATGTAACCAAGAAACCACCAGAACCAGCACACTTTATTGTCAAGAAATGGAAGACATGGTTTGACAAAGAAGAAGACAGAATGCTCGCTGGTAAACAAAACAAAGAAGACAAGACAACGGCTCGAAATCGTAAGGTGCATTCCAAATGACGAAGGCCGAAGCAAAACAAAAAGTGAAACAGGAAGGTGGCTGGGAGATGGTTAAAGTCTTCGACACCTACCACCTAATGGCTTGGTACAACTGGAGCGAAGGTTACGTCAAAAAGATGAGGAATGAAGGAATGCCGACTTGGAAAGATGGACGCCGAAACAGGTATGACCAACAGGAAGTACAGGCTTGGCTCAACACTCATAATTTTTTTGTGCCTTCCGGACAGTCTCTAGACTATTGTGATAATAAATATGTAAGGGTAACTATACTATGAAATCCCGACCATGTTCTAAGAACCCAAAGTTGTGGACGTTTGAGATTGATTTGGGAACGGACCACAGACGTAAGCGGTTCTCCATTCGCAAAAGATTCTTGAACTCGAAATTGCAAAGAGCCTGTGAAGCAATGTTTGAGGAGATAGAAGAACACTATCTAAGCAAAGAACCACTAAGCAAAGATAGCAAGGAAACTTTGCTGACAATTACAAACCATGGTGAAGATTGGGAACACAGACTTCAAGCACTTGGTGCTATTGCCGAAATCAAACAAAGAATATCCGACTATACAGTTGACCAAGCATGGAACTCCTACACGGCTCGAAGAGGTGTGGAAGAAACATGGGCCGACGGAACATACAAAAACTGGAGGAACTGTTGGAAAAGAATACAGGCTGGTGGCTTCGACCCAAATAAAAAACTGAGTGAAGTAACCGGAATATATTTGTTGGAATGTCTTGAGGCTCTTCGGCTGACCTATAGATATGAAACACTCGACAAAGACTGCAAGAACTTTGTGCAGATGTTCACATGGTACGCCAACAAAGGACGATTCGAAGATAATGAACTAGAAGGAATTACCTTCAACGAGAAGTTTGTAAAAGGTGAATCGATCCAAGGTGGCAATCCAAAAGAGACAGAAGAAATCACAGAGGAAATGTTCTGGGATGCCTTCGAGAAGATCACTCTTGTTCCTCTTCACTACGCTCGAACAACTTATGACAGACAACCATCACTAGAACACCAAACATTGTTTGCATATTGGTTCTGGCTTGGTGCGAGAAAGATGGATCCCGTGGGTGATAAATGGGCGGACATCGACTGGGAAAAAAATACTGTCAATAGATTCTGTGGCAAAAAGAAAAGGAAACTAAAAGACCCATGCCCAATTCCTTGGCAGTTTTTGCCGACACTCACCAAGTGGCGGGACGAAGTAATCGAAAGAAATGGTGAGGCAAAGGGAAGAATTTTCCCTTACCTATCGGAGGTAGATGGTTCTGCTGTTTACAACTTCTACTTCGACCGACTCAAAGTAAGAACTACTCACAACGGCAAAGAATGTTGGATAGATCCTTGGAAGGGTTTAATCCAATCACTTCGAGTGACTCGCTCAAAGAGACTTCGAACGGATCTTCCAAATGGTCGCTATCTAGAAAGTATATGGATCGGACACGCTCAAGATGTTGCCGACGCCAACTATGACTTCACGAACTCCGAAGACTTCCGTTTGATAACAGAATCAAAGGCTGGACGAATAACTAGGGAAAGTGGTGCAGCATGAAAGGAGATATGTAGATGTTTGTGGTAATGATTTTCATTTTGGTTTTTTTACTAACGAGGTGACTTATGTTTTTTGATGACTTTTTGGATGACGTACCGGAACTAGAAGCGGTGATGCCTGGCATCGTATTTGGAACAGTAGATGTTGTCTGTGATGGTTGTGGAGAAATCCAAACCCATAGAGAAAATCCAGACGGATCCAATCAATACTGGTGTTCGAAATGTGAAACAGTAACGGAGATATAGGGATGATAGTTCTTCTTCCTGAATCAATATGGCTTTCACCATTTATGAATGACCTACAGGCTTTGAAAATTGTTTCGATGGTTGCTTGTCAACAAATAAAGCAAGTACACAAGTGGCGAAGCAAAAACGAAATCAAAGGAAGACCAAGAACTCAAGCCGAAGTTTTAAATGAGTGGGCAAATATATGGTCTAAGAATTTAAAAAAGGTAACGCCGACATACAAAACAAAAATTGATGAGTTGGTAGACAAAAACATACTGGAGAGAAACCCAATCTACTCCAACTTCAAAGGAAAGAAATTCCCTAAATCATTCCGGTTCCACGAAAACCTTAGTACTGACAATCTGTTCCTCATGCAAATTAAACAACGCAAGAAGCCGAGGAGACACAGAAGAAAGACAGGAGCATTTTCTAGTTATCACGAAGCGGCCATGAGTTGGATCGACTGTTTTGATTTACCAGAAAAGTTTTTGCAGGAGTATGAAACTATATGTGAAGAATCAACATGGCCAGATTATGAAAGACTACAGATAGTAGAACTAAACAATAAAAGTTGGTGGCATACCGTTGATAAATTTGGCCGCTATCACACACCATTAACCAACATGAATAAGAAACTGAGAATGTTTCTATGTTGCAAAGGTTCAGGGATCGTTGGTTTTGATTTTGCCAACTTTCAACCAGCACTATTGGAACATTTCCCAACCAATAGCATTGCAATACAAATACCTGACAGAGAAAGAGAGCATTACAAAACACTCTGCAAGACAGGAACCATCTACCAATACATGCTGGAGCAAACTTCCCACAGAACCAAAGCGAAAGCAAAGGAAGAATTTTTGGCCATGCTTAACAAACCAAATAACAGCATGAAAAAAATGGAAATGTGGACAGCATTTGACCGCAATTTTCCACACTATTCGAAAGTTATACAGGAAATAAAAGTAGGTAGTGGAAAAGATCCACACAAACAAATGGCAAGTTTTTTAATGAGCAAAGAAAGCCAAATAATTTTTGGACATGTCGTTAAAAATTTCCAAGAAATGACCTCGGACTCCATACCATTTTTCACAATACATGATGCCGTTTACACAATTAAAAACTCCAAGAAATTACTAAAGCAATCAATGGAGAAAGCAATCACCAACTGTAAAATTTCTACCTTCTGCAAGGGGGAAGAGGGTTCTACTACCTGTTATCCATCCCAACCCACAAATGTGGCAATGAAACCAGAGCAAAATTTATGGCTCACTTTCTAGATTTTCTTTTGGAAAAAATGTTCCGTTTAAGAACTCACGGTGTATTCATAAGAAGAACATTAAAAGGAGAAACATATGCGGCAACAAACAAAATATGAAGGAATTGTTTACGAACATATCCATAGACACGCCAACAAAGACTATTGGCCGTTTCATGACTTAGCGTCATTCCTAAACAGCCAAATTGATAATGAGCCACTTCTTGGAAAAGAATTCCTATTTGTATGGCAAGACGAAGATGAAGTTTTCGTGAAAGAAGTTAGTTGTTTCGATGAGTTTCTAAACCTGCCCGATAATGCAACACAATTTTCCAAACATGAAATAGAAATGGAATGGTATGAGCAAAATAGAACCCTTGTCGAATGCTAGACACAATGTGACCCAACTAATCAAAAACATCCACAAGATAAAACCCGACGCAACAAATCATGAAATCAAAGAAGTTCTACTCGAACATCACGGTTTGGATTGTGGATCCAATCTAATCATACAGGCTATTGGAAGTGAACGAGACCGACTTCCGTTGATGCAAAGAAGAGACAAACTAATCCCAAAGGCTATGGACTTATTGGAAAGTTGTAATGGAAATACAGTGATCGCCCATAATGTTCTTAATCATGTGGTGAAACATGTATGAACATATGGAGTTTGCAAAACCTAATCATGTAAGAAAGGGAATGACTCCACAGGAATCTTATTGGTTGGAGAAAATTGAAAGTGAAATAGAAAGAGACAAGAGAAACCAAAGAATTAGTGGTGGTTGTGGTTTAGGATTTCTTAATTTTGTGGAGCAGATGAAGAAGATTTGCAAATTAGGAAGTGAAACAAAAGCCAATATTCCCTGTAGTTATTTATTCCCAAGAGAAGATCCGAAAGCAGTAGCACAAATAGAAAAGGTGGAGTGGAGTGGAGTTCCAAAAAGTCGTGGTTCACTTCTTTATCTGACAAAGTTATTTGTTCTCGATACAGAAAGAGACAATGGTATTGGGACAAATTTTGTGCAAGAAATAAAAAGAATAGTTGATGAAACTGGTATGGTTTTATTTTTAAGGGCGGAGAGTTTTAGTTTTAGTAATGAAGAAGGTGGACTCCCATATTCCTTCTACAATATGGACGACCTGCTCCAAAGTTGGGAGGCGGAAAAACTTACCTCAAATGATGGCGATATGGTTTTAATAGAATGGTACAAGAGACTAGGATTTTTAAACGCCTGCACCCATGATGGAGATATTTGGCCAGTTAAGGATTACCACAAACTTGACAAACAATTTCTATATGTTGGTGCCAAGAATCCAGACCAAGATTTATATCTAAATCGGACCAATGAATCTGGTATGTGTGCATTTTGTAGAAATCAAAAATGAAAACGTAAGGCCAACGAACAACTTGTAACTGCTGAAAAGCTGCTGCAAAATGGTTGTATTGGGTAGTTGTTTGAGCGGCTTATGGGAGTACACGAAAATGGAAAATTTTGAAATCTTCCGGGATATTGCTGCGAATAAGCAGCGCAGCGATATTCGCAAAAGGCTGGAAGCATTAGAAGAGCAAGGCAAGGGGGTAGCAGAATGTCCTCACTGTGCAGGACTGCTTCCAAAATCGGGGTCAGTAAGTGCCGTCACTGCGGTTCAGATCTTGTCTGGCACGGCGAGGGGGTAGCGAAAGCAGGTGAGCTTGAGGTTGCGAAGAGAATGGATTCGGAAATTCAGCTTGCTCGCCAGAGGTCTAAAGAAGAGGCCGCCAGGCTGAAAGAGAAAGAGGCACTCGCCAACGCGAGAGCCATCAAGTGGGTCGGGGGTGGACTTGTTGTTTTTGTCATAGCGGTTGGTTCGTGTGTGCAGGCAAGCAAGTATGCCGAACATCGCCGCGAGCTAGCACAGCGTCAGGTTGAGGCGAGAGTGGCTAGGGAAAGACGTGAGAAGCAGGAACAAAAGAAAGCTCGCAGGGAGGCCTTCGAAGCGGACAAAGACAACGTACTAAGGCTAGCTGGCAACTTCTACAGTGCGAGTCGACCTACAAAAGAGCAGGCCCTCGCTTGGGCAAAAATGGTGAGCGCGAAAGGCTGGGACGATAAGAGCCAGTTCCCTACTGGCAAATTTTTCAACATGACGTACCTCGACAGCGAAGTGGCAGAAATCATTGTTGACACGGCCGCAGGTGAGTTTGGCGGTGGGTGCTAATAATCATCATCTTTTTATGTTTGCTATTTGCAAATAACTCAAAAGGGATAGCCAGAACTCATGCTAATGAACATTCTCTAGAAGATGACGTCGAAGATTTTCTCATCATGGACTATCTCTCTGATGAAGAGATCAATGGGCATTAG
>JADHSL010000142.1 GCA_016776925.1 Pirellulales bacterium
TGAACCCAGCCCCAAAGTCGTCGACCACTCACCTCACTTCGGGTGCACGCAAAGCCGTCGATCGGTCGCTTTGGATGAACGCTGGGTGGCTGGTTGACGGCTTCATCAATTCCGAGAAAGTCACGCACCAAAGAAACCTCTCCAAATGGCACACCTGTTTGTGCCATACCCCATGGTCCGGGATTCATTCCCAGGAATAATGCATCAAGCCCTTGCTTTGCATGTTGCTTGAGATAAGCCTCGTGTGGTTTACGCGCATAAATAAGTGGATTGTAAACACAGGTTGTTGGAGCCGAAAATTGAAGCAAATCAACTTCACGAGCGAGCCATCTGGAAATGTATGTAGGAGACATGTTCACTACTGTGGTGATATGAGTCGGAAGAAGATGATTGTTAAAAACTCATTTATTTTTTAAACAGGTGCTCCCATGCCTGTTGCTTTCCGAGCTACTGAAAGTTCAGCGGACAGATTGATTTGGATTCTGAAGATGCTGTGAATGAGATCCACACGGCTCGGTTACGAAATTGTTTCACCAGTAACAAGTTCAACTATTCGCCAGTCAAGCCATCGCATATCTGGATCAACACCTTTTTTGCTAACGAAGCCTACGTGTCCTCCATAGTGGGTGGTCACCAAGCGAACGTTGTCTGGATATTTCACGCAATCACTTGAGAACATCTCAAAAGGCACAAAGGGATCATCTTGTGCGGTGATGATGGTGGTGGGTAGACGAATAGCGGGAATAACTTTCGCAGAGCTTGCTGCTACATAGTATTCACGAGCATCTCGGTAGCCAATTGCCGGTGCTGTAAACCAGTTGTCGAAGCCCTCGAGTGTTCGTGGCCGCGGGCCGTCTGGAGGGCTGTAGATATCGGGACGGACACGTGACCATTGGTCATGATGCTTTAAAAGCATTCGAGTGAAATGGCGTTCGTAGACACGATTGCGTCGGTTGCTGATCGATTCAATACCAGCGATGAGGTTGATAGGAGGATTTACGGCAACAGCGCGTTGTACCGATGTGGGGATGGTAGCTGGAGACTCCCCTAGATACTTCAGTAAAACGTTTCCAGAAAGGGATACTCCGAACAATGTGATATCAGGGTAGAGATCACTTGTGGTTTTGCAGCACTGTTCAATGACTGCATGAACCACAGCACCGAGGTCATTGGAGCAACCTGCGTGATAGGGTCGGCGAGCCCATCCGATGCCTGCACCACAACTACGCATGTCCCATCGAAATACACGAACTCCTCGTGCTGTTAGCTTTTCCGTGAGGCGAACAAGAAGTGGTGTGCGGTGATGATCGGTAAGGCCGTGGGAGAGGATGGCTACTTTCCCACCAGCAACCCATTCTTTCGGGCAATCTTCATGAACAGCAATCGCATCACCGTCAGATAATTCGACTCTATGCAGTTCGGCCTTGTGTTCGGCAAGTTTCTGCGGCACAACGGTCGGCAGAATAGTTTGCAGGTGAGGGTTTTTCATCCACCATGGTGGTCTAAAAGAAGTGCCGGTCTGATTCGATTTCATATCTGAGAGTTGTCGGTCATCCCGAAAGATAATGAGACAGTTCGTAGAGTGGTTTAAGGCGAGTGCGTGCACCCGGACTATGTTTTAATGAAAGCCAGATTTGCTTGAGAACAAGGTTTTCCGGCGAGTCGGGTCGACATGATTCGAACATGCGACCTCTTGGTCCCAAAATCAGGATCGAACCCCAATACCAAAAACAGAAAACGCGTGTTGCTCGGAAGTTGCAAAGAATACACGAGTGCAGATAAGAAGTAAATCGATCGTTTCGATCGCTTCTCGGGGATCATATCGGGGAAAGAAAATCTGGCATTCTGTTCACGTTATGGAGTGCAGATCGTTGAGTGCTACCGTCGCGGAAATGAGGATAATGCTTGTTAATTAATGGACGGGGAGCGTGCTGCATAGCATAAAAAAGCCACTCTTGAGGCTTGCGTTTCCAAGAGTGGCTTAATGTGTGAGGGGAACTTCTCTTGAGGGGAATCAAGAGTGGCCAGTGCTCCAAATACCACACATAAAACTGTAGCCACTTGAATCCGTCTGACGACGATGCCCTTTGGCAATTTCTACGTTTTTACACGGTAAGCCCATGCGGCCTTTCGCGTAAACCGATGCTTTAAAGGCAAATATGTTCCCGCCTCAACAATTTCGTTCTCGTCGTGAAAAATAAAGGCACTTTTGCAAACATCATCATATGACTAACACCAAAGCCAAAAGATGCACTTTCTCAAGACTCTGTTTAACCGGTCTGCCAACACCAACCACCGGACGTTGAACAAGCGTTCAAAGACACTTTCACTGGAGTCTTTAGAACAACGCAACGCCCTCGATACATCCAGTGTCAGGCCACAGCTTGAACCAGTGCCTGAAGTCTACGCTGATGGCTCACTAGCTAGCCCCAAACAAGTTGTATTTGGGAAGTCGATTACTGAATTAACGCAGGCTGTGTTCTAACTCGTCAGGAATAAACTCTTGAGTGTTGCCAAATGAGTAGGAAACTCTTGCTCTCAAAGCAGTTAGAAGTTGACGAGCTAATTCTGCGTCATGCTCTTCTGAGGCATCTTCACCCCACAACTTGATTCTCTCGGTCTTTACTGTGTGAAGTATCTGAGAGACTAGTTTCGCTATCGTTGCCTTATCAGACATGGTGCCATTCCTTAAAAGTTGGTCAATTTTGCAGGGGAAGCAGAAGGAACAGCCCGCTGGTGAACGTACTATACCGATCTGTTTCACCCAAAATCCAACGTTGCACCTATACCCCGTAAATAACGCAGGATTTGATTGCTAGACAGTTAGGTTTTCACCTTTCTTCATTAAGAAGCAAGCCGATCCACCTTAGCCTGACGACAATGATCTATCGGACATGCTGGACGATGCACCCACCACGCGACCAAATCTATACGGTAAGGAATGATGAGGTTTTTAATTGTTGCCATTTTGCTTCTCAGTGCTCACCCGGGCCTAGATGGCTACCTTCATCATTGATCTCCATGAGTTTGAATCTGGTTTGAGAGTAGGTGGTTTCTGTAAAAAAGTGCGGGGAATTAGTCGTCACCTAAAAAATGCCGATGTGTTTGCCGATGTACCATGAAGTTGCTTCGTATTTTGGGGGAATTATGATTAGGGAGGTAGGCATTCTTTTGGCCCTGATCGCGTTCAGCGTGACGGCAGCGGCCAGCATCCGAGCGTTCACAGGAGGAACAGGCGGCGGATGCTGCGGCTCCTGCTGCCAACAGTCGGAAGTGGAAACCGCTCCTGCTGAGTAAAGATAAAACTGCATTTCTTTGGGAGAGGTTTTGAAGTGTCTTCTTTCTTTGCCGTTCTAGCCATCACAGTTTTTCTATGGCTGAATGTTGCCGTCATTGCTCGTTTCATTCTTGGCAAGTAGTTTTCACGCTGCTCATCTTACGATTGAGCATCGAAACCCGTTTTTGAGGCACCCACCGCTACCCCAGAGAGCGAAATTGCCTGCTAGTAAAATTGGTGCCATACTTTGTAGATAGGCTCAAACGGTACGAAGCATTCATAGGTATCCTTCTGGTGCCCCTTGAAGGCAGGCGGGCTGTTTGAGCCTATTTTTTTACACGCTACCTCTGCCGGCGTGTCACAGAATGAGGATTTTTAGCCCTCTGTTGTCAGGCTTAAAAGCATTTTCATGCTACAGCCAAGAACTTAACGGCCCCCACTTCCGTAATGTGTAATAGTTCTTTAGCGAGTAGTAACCCATAAGGAGACTATGCGATGAAGAAACGCTCACTAAGAAATATGCGTCTAGCATTGTCAGTGAATCGCCAAGGCCCAACCGTTGGCTTTGTTGTTCCCGTCCCTACTGTTGTAAAGATTTTGTCAGGGTCGGTTTATCGGTATTCATATCAAGCCGCTCTACAACGCTCGGCGGGTCGGTCATAATTAATTGTGACCGATGCAGCCTAGAGGTATTCAGGATGCTTCTGTGTAAAGTTTTCGATTCATTCCGGCGACTTCAGATGTCGGCATGTGTTGAAGGGTTTGCAGTTGGAAGGAAGGGGAAGGTGCGTAAACCGCCAAAGAGTAAACCGAGTTTTTGCACGGCTTACCAAGGCAGAGGTTTTGTTGTTTGATTGATTCCAAGGCAAATAGACCCCCCCTTATTTATTTTTGCAAAAAAGTAGTACAGCTAACGACCGAGATTCAGGGTCGCAGTCCGTTTATTGAGGCACCCGCCCGCTCCCCATCTGGTGCTGGTGTTGGGATTGGATTAGGACTTTACAAAGGAGGTTGAGATGTCGGGAGTTTATTTGTCTGTTGTGTCTGTTGTGCTTGCTTTTGCTCTAGTGGTACGCCTTGCCTTCGCTTCGTGTTCCGACATGTAATGCCACCCGCTACCCCTTGTCCTGTTAAGTTCGTTCTGGTTCAATAACTACAGTCGGTGCCATTGGTGGCATCACTTCAATTGGCGGGGGGGTTAAATGCCTGTTTTTGTTTTGCTTGTGGCTTTGTTTGTTTGTCTGTTTGCTGCTCAATATTCCGGCTATTAAGTACATTTGGCGTACTTACTTGCAAGTGGGGAGAGATAGTCAACAAGTAAGAATTACTCTGCCAATTATCACTTTTAATGGTAGAATATTTCCGCAGAGGTTCGGATTGGACAATTCCGTTTAGGCGAATACTGCTCAACTTTTAAGGAATCATAATGGCCGAAGGCACTATTAAGCGACTTACTGACAAAGGTTTTGGGTTCATTGACGTAGGCACTGACAAGGACTTGTTCTTTCATTCCAGCAGTGTTGAAGGAACAACTTACAACGAACTTCGTGAAGGACAACGCGTTACTTTCAACGAAGCACGCGGCCAAAAAGGCCCATGTGCCGAGAACGTTCAAGTAGCCGACGAGTAAGGATTGCGCCTGCCAACTACCGAACGTAAAGGCGATCGTCTGATCGTCTGATCGTCTGGTAGTTGCCAGTAGCTTGGCCACGTGTAGCCTGCATTGGCGCTGGTGCCAGGTTTCTTGCTACTCCTGCCAACAATCGTGTACCGAATTCAATCACGGGAATTCTTGCGTAAGCTTCCAAGCAAACCGCAACACGCCGCAATAAATACCAACGTCATGTCTTTTCCTCTAGTTCCTGTAATGCCGTACACGATAAATCTGCCACACAAATTGAGGTAGTGTCGGAAATGTGTGGTTTTGTCTTGAGAGGATTTTCCGAGTGAGAAACCTTCGGAAAGTGCGTGATCAGTGTCGATCCATGCAGTGAGAATGGCCTGTAGCTATCGTCAGCTTGTTTGGGTAATGGGTTAACCGAGTTCAAACTCTCTGCCAGATACTCTTAGCTGTAGATATCCACGTTTATGAATTCGTGGTTTTGGCAGCGTGCCGTCTTTGCGTTTTCCTCAGTACGTTTTAAATACCGACTTGCAAACGGCACGATCACGACAGGCGATCGATACAGTTTTGTTCTTCGTTACTAGGTGTTGCCCACAAAAAAGGCAAACAGTCGGGGCGACATGATTCGAACATGCGACCTCTTGGTCCCAAACCAAGCGCTCTACCAGGCTGAGCTACGCCCCGAATGTGGCTCCTATTCAGAAACCGCCGAAGAAGTCTCAGAGTATAGCCAAGACTGA